>JBCDIP010000609.1:0-2451 GCA_038748855.1 Pseudomonadota bacterium | reverse complement strand
GCAAGAGGGCACGTTCACGACTGTGGGCGGGTCGAGATCCATCAAAGCGGATGTGCGCATCATCGCCGCAACGCACAGAGACCTGGACCGCCTAATCCAGCAGGGACTGTTTCGCGAGGATCTCTACTTCAGGCTCAACGTGGTGCCGCTGCGGTTGCCACCGCTCCGCGAGCGTTCAGAGGATATTCCCGACCTGGTCCGACACTTTCTCAACGTTTGTGAATCTGAAGGCCTGCCGGCGCGGTTCTTGGACAATGCGGCGCTGGACCGACTCAAATCGTACCGTTGGCCAGGCAACGTTCGTGAGCTTGAGAACCTCGTTCGCCGTCTCAGTGCAATCCAAGCCGATGACCGTATTACCGAAGATTCGGTTGTGCAGGCACTTTCACCTGGCAAGCTGAGCTTTGATGAGGCAGGCGGCAACTCGGCAAATTCCACGTTGGGAGAGTTAACCGAATCTTATTTGGCCGAGTATTTCTCTCAATATGGCGGGGAGATACCGCCAGCCGGCCTCTATGATCGTGTTATAAAAGAGGTTGAAGAACCCCTCATAAATGCAGCTCTTTCAGCAGTGAATGGCAATCAGCTTCGGGCATCAGAGCTCCTGGGGATCAACCGGAACACCCTGCGCAAGAAGATGAAAGAGCACCAGATCAGAGCTGTTCGCGTTCCCGGTTTTGCCTCAACTGGGTCATAAACTCGCCAAATATTGTTTCTTTTCTGCAACTCATGTTGTGAAAATGTCGCACTCATCTATACTGGCGGCAAGCTGTTGGCAGGGCCTGTTGTAAGCCCTCATTGCGGAGAAGTCCGGGTGACACTCAGTGAAGTCCAATCTTCGGGTATCGAGAAGGTGCCGGCCGAGGAAGGCTCCGGTCTGGAGGCCCCCGATCAATCAGTGCTTGGCCGGCGCTTTAACCCGCTTATTGGATTGGCTGTGGTGGTCACGTCCATCTGCTGCGGCTTGGCAACCTTCGTTCTGCTCACAGGCCTGACCCCGATCACACCAACGCCGAATGTGATTACGCTCTTGATGAGCGTCAATGGTGTGCTTGTGTTGGTTATGATCGGTGTTATCGGTTGGCAGTTGGCAGCACTATGGCGGGCCAGACGGCGGCGCATGGCGGGCGCGCGGCTGCACATCCGCATCGTCACTTTGTTCTCCATCGTTGCAGCCGTTCCTGCGCTGGTTGTGGCACTGTTTGCCACGGTCACATTGAACCGCGGCCTGGATGCCTGGTTCTCCGAGCGGACCCAAACGATCGTGGAGCAAGCGCAACTTGTGGCTCAGGCGTACTTGGAAGAACACGACCAGGTTCTGCGCCAGGCGCTCACATCCATTGCTTACAATATCGGCCGCCAGAAAGAGCTCCTGCAAAACGACAAGCAGGCTTTCACCCGGCGGCTGGCCAATGAGGTGGCGTTTCGACGACTTGCTGCGGCCTATATCATTGATGCCCAGCAGCGCAAGGTTGAGGCGAGCGTAACCTCCACCGGGGGCATCCAGTTCTCGCCGCCGGAACAGCGTTTCTTTGAGTCTGCGCAGCAAGGCCGGGGCGTGGTGATCAGTCCGGACGACGGTGATCTCATGCGCGGTCTTGTGGCGGTGCCCAATCTGCCAAACACGTTCTTGTATATTTACAAGTATGTGGACCCAAAGGTGCTGCAGCATCTGAAGCAAACCCAGGAAGGCAAGGCCGAGTACGATGACCTTAAGCAGCAAAGGGCCGGCGTGCAGCTGACCTTCGGTTTGATGTATGTGGGCGTTGCGTTCATCTTCCTGCTGGCGGCCGTTTGGCTCGGTCTATGGGTGGCGGACCTCTTGGTGGAACCAATTGTCCGGCTGGTGAATGCAGCACGCGCCGTTTCCAGGGGTGATCTGGAATCCAAGGTGGATACCGAAACCGACCAAGGTGACCTTGCGCTTTTGGGGCGCACCTTCAACCAAATGACGCAGCAGCTGAAAAGCCAGCGCGATGATCTAATCGGCGCTAACGAACAGTTGGATGAACGTCGACGCTTTACTGAAGCCGTGTTGTCCGGCGTTTCAGCCGGCGTCCTCGGTCTGGATAAACAAGGGCGCATTACACTCGTCAACCGGTCGGCGCTTACCTTGCTCGCCCGCAAGAGTGGCGAGTTGAAGGGCCGTTTTCTGGAGAAAGCGCTCTCTGGGATGCAGCCGGTTTTTGAAACGGCCAAGAGCAAGCCTTCTGGCTCTGCGGAGGGACAGGTGGTTGTTCGAGTGGGCGACACTGAACGCACTTTCACCGTGCAGGTGACCACGGAACAGGCCGGGGAAGATGATCAAGGGTACGTGGTCACATTCGATGACATGACGGAGCTGGTCACGGCTCAACGCAACTCGGCTTGGGCCGACATTGCCCGGCGCATTGCACACGAAATCAAGAATCCACTCACCCCGATTCAATTGTCGGCCGAGCGGCTCAGGCG
>JBCDIP010000608.1:0-2460 GCA_038748855.1 Pseudomonadota bacterium | reverse complement strand
GCCCACCCCTCCATGGCCTGGTACGCGTTACCGGCAGAGTACAAAGGTCGCCGCGGCGCCTACCTCACGCGCAATAAGGGCTACTTTATCGCCGGATATGGCCGGCTCATTCTGCAAAACCTCGTCCGGCCTCACCAGCCGGTGCCCCACCCGTTTATGGTTTCAGAGCAGCAGCCGCCCTGGCAGAAATAAACGTCTGGTTTGCAATTTACCCCTAAGATTTCCTCAGATTGGATTTTGAAGATCATCGAGGTGAGGTCGATGGAAACGATTGTCGTGAACCGGGGCCAAAAGCAAAACAGCCCCCGCCAGACTGCCACAGTGCAGTATAAGCCTTCGGCCAAGCGCCTGGCTCAACAGGACTTGCCGCGCATTCCCCGGACCTCAAAGTACCGCACAAAGCCTTGGCTGCTGACCGCGGCGCGCCGGGACCGCCCGGATGATCTGACGCTGATCCCAGGCCTTACCGTCAACGCGGAAGCCGCCCTCAATGCCCTGGGCATCTTCCACTTCGACCAAATCGCCTTGTGGGATGACGCAAATGTGGCCTGGCTTCAGGAAAAATGGCCGGTTGAATGCGCTCTTGCTCCGCGCGAATTGATCGGACCGTCCAGGAAACTCCTCTAGTCCTTAAGCTGCCCGCCGGCGCGCACCGTCGCACAGGGCCAGTTCTACGTCGAAAATGCGCTTGCACGTTGCGCCCCTTGCGTATTCCATCCATCGTACCAAACTGTTTTGAAGGCCCGTAGCCAAAACTGGCCGGGCGATGGAGATCAGATCATGAAATCGAGCGCGCAAGTCGTCGTCATTGGGGGCGGTGTTGTCGGGTGTAGTGTCCTCTACCACCTCACCAAGAGAGGCTGGACCGATGTGGTGCTTGTGGAACGCAACGAGCTGACCTCCGGCTCCACTTGGCACGCAGCCGGTGGCTTCCACACCCTGAACGGCGACCCCAACGTGGCCAAGCTCCAGGAATACACCATCGGCCTCTATAAGGAGATTGAGGAACTGTCCGAGCAATCAACGGGTATACACGTCACGGGCGGCGTCATGCTGGTATCCAACCAGGACCGCTGGGACTGGCTGAAGGGCGCCCACGCCAAGAACCGCTATCTGGGCGTTCAAACAGAGCTGATTTCCGTGGAGCAGGCCGCCGAGCTGTTTCCACTCATGGACCCGTCAAAGTTCATTGGCGCCATGTGGCACCCGCTGGAAGGCCACCTGGACCCCTCCGGCACCACGCACGCCTATGCCAAAGCCGCCCGCAAGAATGGCGCTGAGGTGTACCGGCAGAACCGGGTCACCGAGCTCAACCAGCGCCCCGACGGCACCTGGGATGTGGTGACAGAGAACGGCACCATCCATGCTGAGCATATCGTCAATGCAGGCGGCCTCTGGGGCCGCGAGGTTGGCCGTATGGTGGGCCTGGAGCTGCCACTTCTGGCCATGGCGCACCAATACATCATCACCGAAGAGATGGAAGAGGTCGTCAACTTCAACAAGGAAACCGGCAAAGAGCTCTATCACGTCATCGACTTCGACGGTGAAATCTACATGCGCCAGGAACGCTCCGGCATGCTGATGGGCACCTACGAAAAGAACGGCATCCCATGGCACGAGGTGGAGAGCCCTTGGGACTTCTCCATGGAACTCCTGCCACCGAACCTTGATCAGATCGCCGACAACCTGGAGCGCGGCTTTGACCGTTATCCACCGTTCCAGAATGCAGGCATCAAGAACGTCATCAACGGCCCCTTCACCTTCGCCCCTGACGGCAACCCGGTGATCGGTCCGGTGCGCGGTCTGCCGAACCACTGGCTGGCCACAGGCGTGATGGCCGGCTTCAGCCAGGGCGGCGGCGTTGGGCTGGCGCTGGCAAACTGGATTGTCGATGGCGACCCGGGCTTTGATGTGTGGGCGATGGATGTGGCGCGCTATGGCTCATACGCCAACCTTGCCTACACCAACGCCAAGGTGCGCGAAAACTATGGTCGGCGCTTCTCCATCACCTTCCCGAACGAAGAGCTGGAAGCGGCCCGCCCCTTGCGCACCACACCGATCTACGACCGTCTGAAGGACAACAATGCCGTCTTCGGCTGCGCCTTCGGTCTGGAAAACGCTCTGTGGTACCAAGAGAAGGGCAAAGAACCGATCGACGAGTTCTCCTTCCGCCGCTCCAACTCCCACCCCATGGTGGCCGAAGAGGTCGCGGCTGTGCGCGGCGGCGTGGGCATGATTGAAATCTCCACCTTCGCCAAGTACGAGATCACCGGCGAAGGGGCCGAAACCTGGCTCAGCTACATCCTGGCCAACAAGATCCCGCGCAAAGGGCGCATGAGCCTTAGTCCTATGCTCAACCCTAACGGCAAGCTGATCGGCGATTTCACCGTCGCCAAGCTGGACGATGAGCGCTTCTTCATCTTCGGCTCCGGTAACGCTCAGGAATACCACATGCGCTGG
>JBCDIP010000607.1:0-2469 GCA_038748855.1 Pseudomonadota bacterium | reverse complement strand
CCAGCAGATCTATGTGATGAACTCTGACGGGTCCAACCAGCGGCGCATCTCGTTCGGCCAGGGTCGCTATTCCACGCCCGTGTGGTCGCCGCGCGGGGATGTGATCGCCTTTACCAAGCTTTTGAAGGGCCGATTCCTCATCGGCGTCATGCGTCCGGACGGCTCTGGTGAGAGAATATTAACCGAAGGCTACCACAATGAAGGACCCACATGGGCACCTAACGGACGTGTGCTCATGTTTTTCCGGGAAACCCGCGGAGAACAAGGTGGTGCAAAGTTGTACTCCGTGGATTTGACTGGATATAATGAACAGGAGATCAAGACCGGAACTTGGGCATCGGATCCAGCCTGGTCGCCGCTCATCCAATAAATGCCATTTTTTTGGTTATGAGCGATCACCAAATTCTGAAATTGGATTCTTCGAGCCTGATGCCGGGTGGACCTGAATTGGACGGCACGGGGCTTGTGACGAGGAGTGGGACGAATGAAACGTCTTGTTGAAAGCTTGAAAATTGTGGCCATCGCCTTGGCCGTTCTGGGTCTTGCGGCCTGTTCGTCGAAAGACAAGCCGGATGTGGCCGCTGTTGATGTTGAGAACGCAACGCCCGGCTCTCAGCGCGACTTCACCATCAATGTGGGTGACCGCGTTCTGTTTCTTGTGGACCAGTCGACCCTGACCCCGCAGGCTCAAGAGATCCTGCGCCGCCAGGCCACATGGCTCAAGCAGTATGGTCAGGTGACCATTCAGGTGGAAGGCCACGCCGACGAGCGCGGCACCCGCGAATACAACATCGCCCTGTCGGCCCGCCGCGCGGAAGCCTCCAAGAACTTCCTGATCGCCCAAGGCATCGACCCGGGCCGCGTCTCCACCATCGCGTTTGGTAAGGAGCGTCCGGTTGCTCTGTGTGCGGAAGAAAGCTGCTTCTCGCAAAACCGCCGCTCGGTGACGGTGATCACCGCTGGCGCGGTGGCGGGCTAGACGCGTACGGGCCTCTGCCCTAACCGCGCCCCTGCGAAAGCGGGGGCCTATAGCCGGATCCGTGTCCTTGGCTCAGAAGGTCCTCGCGTTCGCAAGGACGCGGCAACTTCACTCCCATTGTCATCCCCGCGAAGGCGGGGATCCATCGCTCAGCCAATCGCTGGATGCCCGCCTGCGCGGGCATGACTGGGGAGGGAAAGGACGCGGCTCCCTCGCGCGCCTTCTCACGCAAACTCACGAAAATATGCTTTGCTGGGGCGCCTGTCCCGGCGGCACACTCTAAGGCGATATTCGTTCTCACACGAGGAGCCGCCCATGAGCCGCCCCCCTTTGCCCTCGCGCCGCACCGTTGTTGCCGCTGGGGCCGCAGCCTTGACCGCAAGCACTCTTCCTGCCGCCGCCTTCTCCGCCAGCAGGCCGGCACCCATGTGGGAGATCACAGAGTGGCTGAACGGCGATGGCGGCAATGTGGACACCCTCAAGGGCAAGGTCATTATCGTAGATTTCTTCCAGCTCTGGTGCCCAGGCTGTAACCGCTTCTCCGGCCCGCTGATGCAGCACTGGCAGGAGAAGTTTGCCGACCACATCAAGGCCGGCCGCCTGCAGATGGTGAAGATCCACACGGTGTTTGAGGGCCACAGCTATCAGAACCCAGAGAAGCTGAAAAGTTATGTGGCCGAGAAGGCCATCACCATGCCCGTGGGCATTGACCGGCACGAGGCCGGCCAGCGCGTGCCCATCACCATGCGCCGCTACCGCACAAGCGGTACGCCGGAGATGGTGATTATTTCGCCCGACGGCATGATCGTCTTCCAGAAGTTCGGCGGCTTTGAATACAAGCCCGTTGAGGCCATGTTCGCGGAGCTGTTGAAAAAGCAAGCGGCCTGACCCCATATCAAGGGGATGAAGCACACCTTGAAATTGATTGTCGGTGCCGGGGCCATGGCTCTGGCCACCACGTCTCCTGTGCACGCTGGCTCTTCCGGATTGGGCCTGCCGGACCCGGGCGCCTCGATCCGCCAGCTCAACCAGCAGGCCGTTGACCGCTTCAACGACAGCTCCTCCCAAGTGCGCCGCTCCCAACGCAACCAGATCCTCAGACGCAAGGCGCGCGATGAGGCGTTCCAGAAGGAACGGCGCGAGCGTCAGCGCAAGATTGATCTGGAGCGCGAGCACTCAACTCACAAATAAAAAAACCCGCCGCCGGGATCTCCGGCGGCGGGCTTGAAGCGTTATGCCGTCTTGGCTTAGCGCTCTTCTGTCAGCAACGCCTTGTAGACGCAGTAGCACATGGCCAGGACCACGAGGGTGAACGGTATGCCCGTTGACACAGCTGCGCCTTGGAGCGCTGAGAGGCCGCCGCCCAACAAGAGGGCGATTGCCACCAGGCCTTCCAATGTGCACCAGAAGACACGCTGTACAACCGGAGCGTCCATCTTGCCGCCGGCCGTGATGGTGTCGATCACCAGCGACCCGCTGTCCGAGGACGT
>JBCDIP010000606.1:0-2481 GCA_038748855.1 Pseudomonadota bacterium | reverse complement strand
TTCGCTGGTTGATACCTGCGCTTGAGCGGTTTAAGCGCGCTCATCCCAAGGTGCGCATACGCGTCGAAACCACCCACTACGTGGACTTCCCGCTGGATGGCCACACGGACATAGCCATCACCTACAGACGCTCTTCCGAACACGAGGCGTCCCAGGACAGAGAAGGTGAGTTGCTGTTGCGAGACTTCAGCAGACCCGTCCTCTCGCCCACTCTTTTGGCCCAGAGCGCTTACGAGAATCGCGGCCACGTTGCGAACGTTCCGGCTCTGAAATGCTCGGAAAACAACTGGGACTGGAAACTCTGGACAGAACGCGTAGGCCTTGATGCCTCTGCGCTCGTGTTTGCCGATGAGTTCGATACTGATGACAGTGCCCTAAGGGCCGCAGCGGCTGGGCTGGGCATGGTGCTGGCCACGCCGCTGCATATAGAGGCCGAAATGAAGTCTGGCGCGCTGGTTGAGCTGCCGGATGCACCGGCCGTGGAGGTTGGTGGATTTTATCTATTGACCAGCCCAAACCAGAGCAAAGCAGTGCGCCAATTCCGCAGCTGGCTTCACCAGGAGTTCGACCAAGCGGGTTGAACGCGCCGTTGCATAAAAACTCTTTGCGCAAAGCGCGTTCGCCCCCTATATAGACCTCAATCCCCAACATGGATCAGGTGTCTGCCGACACCGAACAACAGAGCCAAGAGGTCCGGCTCTGAAGGAGAGAACGCATGGCCGCTGCCCCATTAATGCCCAAAGCCACAGCCGTTTGGCTGGTGGACAACACCGCACTGACGTTCCGGCAAATTGCCGATTTTTGCCAACTCCACGAGCTGGAAGTGAAGGGCATTGCCGATGGCGATGTGGCCATGGGGATTAAGGGCATGGACACGATCACCAGTGGTCAGCTGACGCGTGATGAGCTGGAGAAGGCGCAGAAAGACCCGGGTCATCGGCTTGCTATTGCCGAATCCAAGGTTGAGATCCCTGTGGTTAAGTCCAAGAAGGGCCCGCGTTACACCCCTGTGTCGCGCCGCCAGGACCGGCCGGACGCCATCGACTGGCTGCTGCGCAAGCACCCTGAACTGACCGATGCACAGATCATCAAACTGGTGGGTACCACCAAGCCGACCATTGCTGCTATCCGCGAACATACCCATTGGAACTCTCCGAATATCCAGCCGCGCGATCCGGTCACTTTGGGGCTGTGCTCGCAGATCGATCTCGACGGCGCCGTGCGCAAAGCCGCTGAACGCCTAGAGAAAGAGCGGATCAAGGCTGAGAAGGAAGCGGCCAAACTGGGCACGCTTATGCCGGCTGAGGAAACGACCAGTGAGGGTGAGGCCACCGAGGCCACGGCGACCGCTGAAGAAATCGGTGCCGCGATGGCCGCTGCTGTCTCCATGACGCCTGTCGGAGATGACGCGCCTGAGGTCCAAGCGGAGCCGGAACAGGCTGTGGAGCCGCCGGCTGATGAGGTCATCAACCCTGAGGATGTGTTTGGCAGCGCTCCTAGCACCGAAGCGGAAAAAGATGAGGATGCGCCCGATCCTGATTCAGTGTTTGCCAAATTGGCCGAGCTAAAAAAGGAAATGTCCGACGACGACAACTAGGCGATCTTGTGAGCGTCTAGGAAACCCCGATCGATCTCAATGCCAAGGCCTGGTCCAGTGGGTAGTGCAACCGTGCCCTTGTTCTGCGCCACTTGTCCTTGAATATTCAAAGGCTCGGTCAACAGCTCGTCGCGGAACTTATTTAGCGTTGTGTCAAACTCCAGCATAGGCTGGGCCTGATGGAGACCGCCCGGCAGGTCCGGCATGGCAGTTAGCAAGTGCATGTTGGCGGTCACCGCCACCGCTGAACCCCATACATGGTTGACCACCGGTGTGAAGTGGCTGTGACAGAGCGCCAGCACTTTCAGGTACTCTGAAATCCCGCCCAGCCCGCACACCTCGGGTTGGGCAATGTCCACGCAGCGGTTCTCCAAAAGGGGCTTCCACCCCCAGCGGGTGAATTCGGCTTCCCCGCCAGAGATGTTGACCTTGAGCCCAGCCCTCAGTTCGCGATAGCCGGCATGGTCCTCCGGGGCAACGGGCTCTTCGAACCAATAGACATCCAGGTCTTCCAGAGCGCGGCCTACGTAGAAGGCGTCGGGCGTTGTGTAGCAATGGTTGGCATCCACCATAAACCGGAAACCATCGCCCAGACCGCGGCGAACCGCCTCCACAAGTTTCACATCGTCCTTGGGGCCAAGCCCGACTTTCATTTTGGTCGCCCGGAAGCCGGCTTCCTTGATTCTGGCCGCTTCCTCTTCAAAGGCGCCGGCAAGATCAGGCACCTTCCGCAACATCATGCCGTATCCGTAAACTTCAAGCTGATCGCGGCATTTGCCGCCAATCATGTCATAGAGCGGAAGGCCGGCCACTTTGCCGGCAATGTCCCATAGCGCAATGTCGACGCCGGACAGGGCCTGGATGGGCATGCCCTTCTGCCCATG
>JBCDIP010000605.1:0-2499 GCA_038748855.1 Pseudomonadota bacterium | reverse complement strand
GGCCAACAAGTATCCTGGCCAGCTGTCAGGCGGTCAGCAGCAGCGTGTAGCAATCGCCAGGTCGCTGTGCATGAGCCCGAAGATCATGCTGTTTGATGAGCCGACCTCTGCGCTTGATCCGGAGATGATCAAGGAAGTGCTCGACGTGATGGTGGATCTTGCCCAGGAAGGCATGACCATGATCTGCGTGACCCACGAAATGGGCTTTGCCCGCCAGGTGGCGAACCGGGTGATCTTCATGGATGAAGGCCAGATCATCGAGCAGAATGAGCCCGAAGAGTTCTTCACCAATCCGAAGAGCGACCGCACCAAGCTGTTCCTCAGCCAGATCCTGCACTAAGGCGCGGGCTCCACTCTATCGCCAGAAGATGGCGCCGGCTTTCGGCCGATGTAGGCAATGCTGGCCCGCCGATTAAGCGTGCCCTTGCGAAAGGGCAAAACGCGGATAGCCTGAAGGCCGCATGTGCGAAACCAGCGTTTGCCTTCCAGCGGCGAGATCTGATGGGTGTGCCATTTCCACTGCACATAGGCGCCCAAGCGTGAGCGGCGGGTGATGCAGGCCATCAGCATGCCGCCTGGTCTCAGAACGCGCTTGAGTTCCCCCAGAGCAGCAACCGGATCAGGCAAGTGCTCAAGCACATGGGCACTCATCACCAGGTCAAACGTGTCGTCCTCATAAGGAAGGCTGCAGATGCTGCCGTGGGTGAGCGCAGCCACACACCCTCGTTCTGACAGCTTGGCGCCGGCCGCATCCAACATCCTGGTTGACACATCAACACCCGCAAGTGCCAGCGGCCTGCGCACTTCTTCCAGCAAGGCGAGAGATAAAGCTCCGGTGCCGATCCCAGCATCAAGTGCCTGAACGGGAGGGCCGGAGACATCGAACTCGGCGCGCCTTGCAAGTTGGGCGCAGATATTGCGGTAAGCATCCCGATAGCCAAGACGGCTGATCGTGCGGTCCCATCGGGCGGCTTCGCCGTCATAGAACCGGCTGAGCTGCTGGCTGGTGTAAGCGCGGCGCGCGACAGATATTTGCCAAGTGCCAAACCAGCGCTTGAAGACCGGTATGACCGGTTCTGCAGAGGTTAGGGTATGCATGGGTGAACTCCAATTTTTCGCCCTTTTACCCATGCGAAAACCAAAGACAAATTGTGGAAATTTGTTGGTCTGTTATACGCATATGCATGGAATGGCAGGGCGTCACTTTTGACTGGAACCAAGCGCGGGCGTTTCTCGTCACAGCGGAGGAGGGCTCGCTGTCCGCCGCTGCCCGGGCTTTGGGGCTCACCCAGCCCACCTTGGGCCGACAGGTGGCGGGCCTTGAGGCAGAGCTTGGGGTCAGCCTGTTTGAGCGTGTGGGTACCAGCCTGACACTCACCCAAACCGGCCTCGAGCTGCTCGACCACTTCAGGCTGATGGGAGACGCCGCCAACCGGATCTCGCTTGCAGCCTCCGGTCAGTCCCAGACCATTGAGGGACATGTGACCATCTCGGCCACGAACCTGATGGCCACCCAAATTCTGCCGCCTATCCTGAGAACGATCAGGGAGCTGGCACCAGCCATTGAGCTGGATATTGTGACCACGAACGAGCTGAGCGACCTCAGGCGTCGCGAGGCTGACATCGCGCTGAGACACGCGCGCCCCGAACATCCGGAACTCATCGCCAAGCTCATCCATGAAACAACGGCGCACCCTTATGCCGCCAGCAGTTTTCTAGAGGCGCATGGGCGACCCACTGAGCCGGCAGATCTCGCCGATGCACACTTTGTTGGTTTCGATCACCCTGAACGTCTCTTGCCCACCCTGAACGCCATGGGCTTGCCTGTGACCCGGCAGAACTTCAACATCAACACGGCCAGCGGCACAGTTACGCTGGAACTGATCCGGCATGGTTTAGGCATAGGCTTTCTGCCGCGTGAGATTGCCGAGAACATCCTGGGCGTTGAACAAGTGCTCGCGAGCGTGCTGCCACCCATTCCGGTGCAAACCTGGCTTGTGGCACATCGCGAGCTCCACACCAGCCGGCGCATCCGCATTGTGTTTGATGCTCTGGCGAAGGGGTTTCAGATGCTCAAGGAAGCGAAAGCTAGCTCGGATCAGGCGATGTGAAGGCGGCTCGTACTTTTGACGCCATCGACCAGTTCGACCTTGTGCCAAGAGCTTTCGTCGTTGAGGAACTGCCAGCGTCGTTCCTCCTTGATATAGTTTTCGTCCCGGTCGTTCTGATAATAGATCTGTAAGCCGTTGGTTTCGATAACACTCAAAATCTGATTGTTGTGGAAGTTGGCTTCGTCGTAGTCCGTGATCGCACTCTGCGCCATCTCGGAGTAATACTCATTCAGCTTGAGCAGCAGCTGATTGATCGCTGAGTCCAACTCTTTGACTTTGAGCCCCAGCCCGCGCGCGGTGCGTTCTGTGATGGGATAGCTATGAGATGGAAACTCCGTGTTGAGGGCCGCAGCGATCTTCTCGCGCTGCTCTGTGTCTTCAATATGAT
>JBCDIP010000604.1:0-2508 GCA_038748855.1 Pseudomonadota bacterium | reverse complement strand
CTGGACTTTGAGATTGACGGGGTTGGCTCATCGCCCACCCAGCAATTTGACAAGATCGATGTGACCAACGGCAATGCGACCTTGCTGGGTGGAACGCTCCGGCTCAATTTCGGCAACCCGGCGGCGTTTACCGCGTTCACGGGAACGCCGCTCTCATTGCTCCAGACCTCTATTGCCGTGAGTTTGACCGCATCCGCGTTTGCCCTCGAATTGATCGGTGCTGATGCCGATTTCGGCGTGGTGGTGCGGGAAAGTGGAACTGACCTCGTGGCCGCAGCTCTCGAAGATGAAGGCGCGCCCACCAACACCCTACAGTACCTTGCCGATGCCGGCGCAGATGGAGACCTGACGGCCACAATAACCGATGGCTCCGGCAACATATCGGGCTCTTATGGCGGCAATGCCATATTCGGCAATGTAGAGACCATTGTCGGCGGTGATTACTTCAATGACTTCACGGCCTATGGCACGTCAAATGTGCGCTTCACCGGTGGTGACGGTGGTAACAACTTCACCGGCGCAGCAGGTGCCGACATCTTGGAAGGTGGCTCTGGCGGGGACACGCTGGTCGGCAACGACGGCAATGATCTCATCATCGGCGGCGGCGGTCCCGACACTCTTGAGGGCGGCGCAGGCGATGACATTCTCCAGATCTCCGACACCGGCTTCTCCAAGGTAGATGGGGGCGCGGATCAGGACACTCTCGTTCTTTATGGCTACGTGGACCTTTCTATTGCCTATGGTCAGCTTGGGACCGGGCCTGGACAAAAGGACATCAGCAATATCGAACGGTTTGACCTATCGGGCAGTCCCTATGGGTATGGTTCGGTGACGCTCGATTACGATGCGGTCGTGGCCCTGTCTCCGGATATCAACGACTTGCTTGAAGCGGCTCTGCCGGCGCCCTTACAGGGAACCGGGGAAACACTGGTGATCGACGGTGATGGAAGCGTTGAGGGCAGCGATGCGGTGTTCCTAATGCCTGCGGCTGGAACGTGGGCCGACACCACGTATGATGCTTTTGGCACGCACAGCGTGTTCTCCTATACCGGCAGCGGTGGCGGTGCGGTCTTGGCCCTGGTGGCGATTGATGATGACGTGGATGTCTTTACCTCGAGCTACTGATCGGCTGGTGGTAAAGTGAGGGCGTCGCCCTTCGGTGACCGGGAACCAACAAAAAGCAAATCTTGTAATCTGTCATGCACCAAAAACTGCACTTCATCTCCGGTTTGCCCCGGTCAGGCTCCACGCTTATGGCGGCGATCTTGCGCCAGAACCCCCGCTTCCATGCGGCCATGACCAGTCCGATTGGTCCGGTGTTCAATGCCTGTCTCACCTCAATGGGCGCTGAGAACGAGTTCTCTGTGTTCTTCTCTGAGGAGCAGAAACGCGACATCCTCATGAACATCTTTGATGGCTACTATAAGCATGTGGAAGCCGATGAAGTGGTGTTCGACACAAACCGCATGTGGACCGGGCGGATTGCGGCGCTGCACAAGCTCTATCCGGATGCCAAGGTGATCTGCTGTGTGCGCAACCCTGGCTGGGTGATGGACAGCGTGGAACGGCTGGTGCGCAAGAACGCGTTCGATGTGAGCCGCATATTCAGCAATGCGCAAGAGCGCTCCACCGTCTTCAGCCGCGCCGATGCCCTGCTCAATCCCAACCGCATGATCGGTTTTGCCTGGTCCGCGCTGAAAGAAGCCTATTACAGCGATCTCAGCCATCTCCTGCTTTTGGTGGACTATGATCTCCTGGCGTCAAGGCCGGCGGAGGTGTTGCCGTTGATCTATCAGTTCATCGATGAAGAGCCGTTTGAGCACGATTTCGATAACGTGGAATACGAGGCTGAAGACTTTGACAGCCAGCTGCTCGCCAAAGGGCTTCATACGGTGCGGGGCAAAGTAGAGCTGAGGCCCCGGGAAACCATTTTGCCGCCGGATCTCTTCAAGCGCTGTCAGGACCTTACCTTCTGGCATGACCCTAAGGGCACAAAGGCGCATCGGATCGTCGTGTCCCAGGATCAAGCCAAGGACGCTTAAGGGTCTTCGAAGTGGCCGACCTTGGCGTACATGCCGCCATGGTAGCGTACCGCCGGGTCGTCCCAATGGGGCTTGGGGTGAGCGGCTTCGATCTTCTCACGATAGATCTCTGATGTGTCTTGCGGCTGCCAGCCTAAGAAGGCGGCGTGGCTGTTGTCCCACCAGGTCTCGCGGTTGTTGGACACGCCATAGATCATGCTGACCCCAACCCGGTCTGCCTCAAAGATGCACTTCATGAGGCGCACAAAATCTGCCGGGCTGAGCCAGGTGGCGAGCATGCGACGGTCCCTGGGTTCTGGAAAGCACGAGCCGATGCGCACTGAAACGCTCTCAACGGCAAACTTGTCAAAGTAGTAGCGGGCAAGGTCCTCTCCATAACACTTGGACAGGCCATAGATGCTGTCAGGGCGCTGGGGCGAGGTGCCATCCAGGCTCTGTTCGCGCACATGAAAGCCGATGGCGTGGT
>JBCDIP010000603.1:0-2524 GCA_038748855.1 Pseudomonadota bacterium | reverse complement strand
TGGCTCATTACCTGAAATTTGTAGACCCCAATGCAACTGATCCTCTGCTCGCCACATTCCTGGTTTGGGTGATGTTGATCGTCGGCGGCAGTGCCAACAATAAAGGGGCAATCCTGGGCGCCTTCCTGATGTGGGTCGTCTGGTCCGCAACAGAGATCGTCACGAGCCGCTTGCCCGATGAGCTCGCCATCCGCGCCGCTTACATCCGCATTTTCCTGATCGGGCTTATGCTACAGATTTTCTTGCAAAAGTTCCCGCAGGGGATTTTGCCAGAGAAGCGCCCAACCGTGCCAAAATCCAACCGAAACAGCGAAACCCTATAAACCGATTGAGTCTTGCCTAAAGTGGGACATTCCGGCCATATTGGCCGCCATGTGGTGCACGGAAGAACTGCACCAGAAAACGGAGAGGAGTGAGATAATATGAAAATCTTGAAGAAGCTGGCCATCACAGCCTCAGCCATCGCCATGTTGAGCGTTGGCGCCCAGGCTGCTGAAATCAAAGTCGGCTCTGCCGGCGGCGTAACCGGCCCGATTGCTGAACTCGTGGCGGCCATCGTGAAAGGCCGTCAGGTTGCCGTTGACCATGTGAACAAAAATGGTGGTCTACTCGGCGGAGACATGATGAAGCTGGTGATCGCAGACAGCGCCTGCGACCCGAAAGCTGCCGTGGACGCCGGCAACAAACTGGTGAACGTTGAGCAGGTTGTAGCCATCATCGGGCCCAGCTGCTCTGGTGCAACCAATGGCATGGTCTCTTCCGTGACCATTCCAGCTGGGGTGACCGTGCTGTCAGACAGCGCCACTGCCCCTTCCATTTCTGAACTGAAAGACAATGACACCGTGTTCCGCGCATCCGCATCGGATGCCTATCAGGGTAAAGCCATTGCCGATCTGGTTTGGAATGCTGGCATCAAGAAAGTCGCCGTTACGTATTCAAACGATGACTACAATGCTGGTATCGCCAACGTGTTCACCACTGAGTACAAGGCTCTCGGCGGTGAAATCACCGGTAACCAAGCCCACGAGCCGAACAAAGCCTCTTACCGTTCAGAGCTTTCCACTCTGAACCAAGGCGGTCCGGAAGCATTGGCTCTGTTTGCCTACTACGGCTCCAGCGGTATCACCATCATCAAAAACAGCTTGGAAAATGGCCTCTTCGGCAAGTTTTACGCTGCTGATGGCATGTTCGATAACTCCGTTATCGGCCAGATCGGTGCTGACAACCTGAAAGGCAACCTGTGGATCACCCAGGCTGCATCGGACACCGAAGATGCCTCCTACAAGGCGTTTGCTGAAGCTTACAAAGCTGCCGGTGGTGACCCGGAAGCCCCTTATGCTGCACACGGTTACGACGTTGCATTCCTGATGGCTCTGGCCATTGAGAAGGCAGGTTCTGCCGACCGCAGCAAGATCAGCGCAGCCCTGCGCGCTGTTGCCGGTCCGGAAGGCGAAGTGGTCCGTCCTGGCGAATGGGAAAAAGCCAAGAAGCTGATCGCCGACGGCAAAGACGTCAACTACCAAGGCGCAGCCGGCATCAACGACTTTGACAAAAATGGCGACGTGACCGGCCTCTTCAGCGTCAACATCGTTGGCGACAATGGCAGCTGGTCCCGCTCCATGCTGAAATAAGCAACCGGTGGTCCCGCCCCAACGGCGGGAACCCGAGCACGCAAAACTGGCCCTCCCCCACAGATCTGGCGGAGGGCCTTTTTCGTGGCAGCTCTAGTCTTCGATGGTGATTTTTACGCGCTTTGGTTCAGGCTCGGCCTCGGCTTTGGCGGCAGCCTCAGCGGCTGCTTCGGCAGCGGCCTTGGCATCTGCGGCCGCTTGGGCGTCTGCAAGCCGTTTCAGGTTCTTCTTGGCCTGTGCATTGCCCGACGAAGCCGCTGAGCGATAGAGATCTTTGGCGCGCTTCGGATTACGCCGCACACCCCAGCCCATCTCATAAAGCCCGCCCAGATTGTTTTCGGCCCAAGCGTAGCGCTTCTTTACGGCCGCGCGAAAGAGCTGCGCGGCTTTTAGTAAGTCTCGGCTCACGCCTTTTCCGCTGAGATACAGCATCCCAAGATTGTTCTGCGCCGCCGGATCGCCCTGTTCCGCCGCTTTTCGGTACCAGTTCACCGCACGGGCATAGTCGCGGGTCAGGCCAAAGCCGAATTGGTAACAAAATCCCAGCCAGTTTTGAGCACCACGGTGTCCTTGTTGCGCTGCTCTACGGTAGAGCTGTGCGGCGAGGTCAGGCGATTGAGCGAGTTTTCCGCCACCTCTATGAACCAATCGCGCGAGCCGGAAGGTCGCCTCCACATCACCCTGGCGCAGCGCGCGCTTATACCAGTTTGCCGCGGTCAGAAAATCGCGCTTTACATTCTTGCCTTCTTCATAGGCCCTGCCCAGAGCCAGCTGTGCTTCAACATTTCCGCCTTTGGCGCGCTTCACAATAGTACTGAACTTGACGGAGTTATTGCTTTGAGCGAGCGCCTGATCGAAAGCCCCAGGAGCAGCCACGAGCACGGCAAGCCCGA
>JBCDIP010000602.1:0-2524 GCA_038748855.1 Pseudomonadota bacterium | reverse complement strand
GGCGCGGTCAGCTGCAAGAGCGTGGGCTCAAACTCTTCCGGCTTGAGCGTGCCCATGCCCTTGTTAGAGCTTTCTGCCGCCAGGACCGCGTTATCAGGGCCCATGGCCCACGCCCTTACGTGCGTAGTGCCCCAGTCCACGGCTATCCAGTCGGCAACGCTCATGGCCCTCTAGGCGCTCGCTGCTGCTGGTGTGTTGGTGTCGCGGGCGCTTAGAACAAATCCTTGATAGCCAGACGCTGCCACTTCATCGCAATGGGCGCGATATTTATGCGCACCTCCTGTGTAGGGCATGAAAACCTTCGGCTTTCCAGGAACGTTTGCACCCATGTACCAACTGTCGGCGTCCCGGAAGAAGGTGCCGTCCGCCACCTCTTGAACATGTGCGCCCCATTCGGTTTCGGCTTGTTCTGTGGCTTCAATGTGCTGGAGGCCTTCTTTGCGCATATGACATAAGCAGTCAGTGATCCAGTCCACATGCTGTTCGATGGCCATGAGCACATGGCTGAGCACAGATGGGCTGCCAGGACCGGTGATCGTGAACAGGTTGGGAAAGCCGCAAATTGCCAGGCCCAAAAGGCTTTGCGGCCCCTCGCGCCACTTCTCTGCGAGGCTGACGCCGTCCCTGCCCCGCACATCGATGCGCAAGAGAGTGCCTGTCATGGCATCGAAGCCGGTGGCAAACACGAGCATGTCCAACTCATGCTTTCTGCCGGCCTGCACGAGACCATCGGGCAGAACGGTCTCAATCGGCTCCGTGCCAACATCCACCAAACTCACATTGTCCCGGTTGAAGGTTTCATAGTAGCCGCTGTCAACGCACAGCCGTTTTGAGCCCACCGGATGCGAGCGCGGGCACAAGAGCTCAGCCGTTTCAGGGTCCTTCACGGTCTGGCGGATCTTCCTGTGAAGGAACTCAGCGGCCGCGTTGTTGGCCAGGCGGTCGGTCATCAGGTCAGAGAAGACGTTCCACATGAGCAATCCGCCTTGGCGCCACCCGGCTTCCAGGGTTTCCAAACGCTGTTCCGGGGTTAACTTGGTCGCCCGTGGATGCCCGCCTTCGTTGTGAAAGCCTGTGTGGGTGGAACGTTCTTTGTCGCGCCAGTAGGCGTAGTTTGCTTTCCAGGCCGCTGCCTCTTCGTCGGTCAGGTCGCGGTTCCAGGCCGGAACAGAGAAGTTCGCCGTGCGCTGGAACACTGTGAGATGGAGCGCCTCTTGCGCGATCACCGGAGTGGCCTGAACGCCAGTGGCGCCGGTGCCAATCAGTCCAACCCGCTTGCCGGAGAAGTCAACGCCCTCATGCGGCCAGGCCGCGGTGTGATGGCACTCACCGGCAAAGTCTTCGATCCCTTCGATTTCCGGGTATTTCGGGGTGGAAAGTGAACCGGTCGCCATGATGCAATAGCGCGCCGTAACCGTCTCGCCCCGGTCTGTGCCAAGGCGCCATAGACCGGCGGCGTCATCAAACGCAGCTGTTGTGACCCGGATGTGGAATTCTATGTCCCGGCGCAGTTCAAACCGCTCCGCCACATGGTTGATGTAAGACAGGATTTCAGGCTGCTCGGCATATCGCTTGGACCAGCGCCAGTCTTGCTGCAGAGCGTCATTAAACGAGTAGGAGTAGGACATGCTTTCCACGTCGCACCGCGCGCCGGGATAGCGGTTCCAATACCAGGTTCCGCCCACATCTCCGCCTGCTTCCAGCACCTTCACCGTGAACCCGGCCTTGCGAAGGGCGTACAGCGCGTAGAGACCGGCGAAGCCGGCTCCCACAATGACCACATCAAAGGCCAAGGCCTGTCCATCATGCTGTTCTGGCATGGCGGGTAGAGTGCCTTGTTCGGCTCGGCTTATCAACGGTGAAAGCAGCTGTGCCGTCCTGCAGCCAAGGCGCAGGCGGAGAGCACCCAGCCCCCGCTGTGGTGCCCTCCTATCCCCCGCGCCCTGCGCGCTGGCCGTTCCCCGGTGGATGTTAAGTCTCGCGCTGGTGGCAGGATGGCATCGCCACATACGCATAAGTAACGGCAGTTAGTGCGCTGTTGAGTGGTCCTTTAGACCGAGTGAAGATCTAGCATTTGGATTGTGCCAGTGACATCTCCATAATCGGATACTTAAAAGGCAGCATCCAAGATGCCCCACGCCACCCCGGCTTCCTCTTAAACGCTGAGATCAACCGGAGCCCGGACCGAAGTTCTGGGAATCACAAGGGTCCAGATTCCCAGGTACGCGGGAATGACGTATGGGGACATCGGCCAAATCAGGTAACGCCAGCGCGCCAGCTGATCGGCAAAATGGTGCGGCGGAGACTGGAGCCGGGTGTGCTTTTGGGAAGACCCGGTGTTGGCATCTCCGTCTCCGCCGCCCCGGTGCAATCTGCAAATGGCGAGATTCCCCGGGTTCGTGGCCATGCGCTCAGCCTCAAAAGCCCCTTGCGCCGCGCTGGACCCACAGGAGAGTCCACGCAGCCCGCATGGCCATAACGCCGCTGCAAAAGAACATAAGCCCCGCCATAACCGAGCCACCGG
>JBCDIP010000601.1:0-2532 GCA_038748855.1 Pseudomonadota bacterium | reverse complement strand
ACCGAGTTGGGCCAACACGGAACCATCGCAATATGACACCATGGAATGGATGATCGATTGCGGATGGATCACCGCCTCTAACTGCGAGGGCTCTACCGGAAAAAGATGATAGGCTTCAATCAGTTCCAGGCCCTTGTTCATCAAGGTCGCAGAATCGATGGTGATCTTAGGCCCCATGTCCCAGTTGGGATGTTTCAAGGCCTGTTCGGGCGTGACGTTCTTCAGATCCTCATAAGCCGCCGTGCGGAACGGTCCACCGGACGCAGTGAGAATGATGCGATCCACCTGTTCGCTCTGAGGCTGCTCAAAAACCTGGAAGACAGCACTATGTTCTGAATCCACCGGCAAGAGTTGAGCGCCGTGTTTGCGCAGCACGTCTTTAAACACATCACCGGCGCATACCAGGCATTCCTTGTTTGCCAGGGCAATCGTGGTGCCCTGCTCTGCAGCGGCCAACGTGGGCTTCAATCCGGCCGCTCCGACGATGGCGGCAACGATCAGCTCTGCGGGCCGCCGCGATGCCTCCATGACCGCGTCGAAACCTGCAGCGACTTCCACGCCGCTTCCTGCGAGCAGTTCCTTCAAGGCCGCATAAAGGCTTTCATCCGCGGTAACGGCAAGCTGTGCCCCACATGCCATTGCCTGTTGAGCCAACAGCTCAATGTTTCGGTTCCCCACAAGGGCCACCACCTCGAAGCGGTCAGGTTGATGTGAAATCACATCCAAGGTGGAACACCCAACCGATCCAGTCGAGCCCAAGATCGTGACTGTTTTGGCGCGATCGGCTTCCGGCCTGCCGCGAGACATTTCAACAGCGCTCAACAGAGCCTCCTCACATCAAAAAGTGGGCCACCTGCTCCACATCCCCATGCCGCACCAACCCCACGCCGGCAACAAATACAGCGGCAAACAACAGTCCGTCCACCCGGTCCAGTATACCACCATGTCCCGGGATCAGGGCACCAGAGTCCTTCACAATAAAATGACGCTTTGCAGCGCTTTCAAAGATATCCCCAACCTGCGCAACCACAGCCGCAACGGCACCCAACAGGCCGATGAGTGCTAATCCCGGAACCTCGGCAAAATAACCAACGGCCACCGCCGCGCCCGCCGCTGCCGCCATACCGCCCAAGAGCCCGGCCCAGGTTTTTTTGGGCGAGAAGCGCGGCGCCAACTTTGGACCCCCAAAAAGGCGCCCGGCAAAGTACGCTCCTGTGTCTGTTGCCCAGACCACGCACAACAGCCAAACAATGGCCACCAAACCGAGCAAGGGTTCATTGCGCAGATAAAACAGGGCCAGGATCGGCGGGACAAGGTAGACAATTCCGCACCAACGCCAAAGTGTCAGGGACCCTTGCAGTTTTGCAAGAATGGCGGATGCACCCCAAGACGTGAGCATGGCGTAGAAGGCAAAGTCCGGAGCCCCTGCCCGCGCGCACCCAAAGGCGGCTGCACATCCTAAGGCAAAAACGGCCATCTGCGCCGTGCGCTCTTGGGGCGGATACACCATCCGGCACCACTCCAAGATCATTAAACCAGCGGCGAGTAACAGCAGGAGTTCATAGACCGTCCCCCCCATCCAAACACAGCCGATGACGATGGGCACCAACACCACAGCAGCCATGGCTCGCACTCCAAGATCGCGCCACGCGCCGTCAGCGGTTTTGGGGGACATGATAAAGCGGAACGCGTTCTATGAAGCCGTCGCCGAGATACCCCCGAAACGACGGTCCCGGGCATTGAACGCCTCGATCGCTTTAATCAGCAGCTCCCGATTGAACTCCGGCCAATGCTCATCGATAAACACGAACTCAGAATAGGCCGACTGCCACAGCAAGAAGTTGGACAGGCGTTTCTCACCCGACGTTCTGATGATCATTTCCGGGTCGGGAATCCCAGCCGTGTCAATATGCGCGCCAATCGACATCTCCGTTACGCGTTCAGGAGACAAATCACCGCTTGCCACTTGCGCGGCAATGCTTTGTACCGCACGTACAATTTCGTCACGTCCACCATAATTGAAGGCCACAACGAGGGTCATCTTTGTGTTCTCGGCAGTGAGCGCCTCTGATTTGTCGATCAGGGCCACAAGATCTGAATCCAGATTGGCCCGGCTCCCCACCACCTTCACACGAACTCCGCCCGCGTGCAGTTCAGCCACATCTTGATGGATAAACCGACGCAGCAGATTGAAGAGGAACTTCACTTCTTCAGGTGGCCGCGTCCAGTTTTCGGAAGAGAAACTGAACAAGGTCAAATGGGCGATGCCAAGCTCCAAACATGCGCGCACCGTGCGCCGCACGGCATCAACGCCTTGTATGTGACCGGATGTACGAGGCAAGGAGCGGGTCTGCGCCCACCGGCCATTGCCATCCATAATGATGGCCACGTGTTCGGGGCCTTTGACCTGTTCTGACTGCACCTCTTTGGCCATCGCGGCCTCCATTTTCTGAGCGGGAACGCGACGCTCCCGCTGATCCTAGACCTGCATAATCTCTGCTTGCTTGGTCTCTAACGTCTCATCCACTGTTT
>JBCDIP010000600.1:0-2534 GCA_038748855.1 Pseudomonadota bacterium | reverse complement strand
CGGTGCCAGGCACGGTGTTGGCGATCGGCGTTCTCATCACCCTAGCGGCTTTGGAAACCGTCCTGGGGGCCATTTCAAACACAGTGTTCGGTCTAACCACAGGCCTTCTGATCGCCGGGACAAGTGCAGCCATCGTTTTTGCCTATGTGGCCCGCTTCTTCACCATTTCCCAGGGGTCACTCGATGCCGGTATGACCAAGCTCTCGCCCAACCTTGACGATGCGGCGCGCTCCTTAGGACGCAGTCCCGTCGGCGTCTTGCGCGATGTTCACCTGCCTCTCTTGCGGCCGGCTTTGGGCGCCGGATTCTTGCTGGTGTTCGTGGACTGCATGAAGGAACTTCCAGCCACACTGTTGCTCCGGCCGTTTAACTTCGACACGCTGGCCACTCAAATCTACACATTGGCCAGTCTGGATCTGTTCGAGGAAGCCGCACCGGCTGCCTTGGCTATTGTGCTAATCGGTCTGGTACCATTATTGCTGTTGAATCACGTGATTTCGAACGGGCGCAAGTCCGGACAAAATCGGTGAGAGGTTGGAGGCGGCGATGATCGTTTGCCATTGCAATGTGTTAACCTGCAAAAACGTCCGCGAGGCCATTGATTCGGCCAGCGGGCAAGATGGCCTCTCACTTGTTACCCCTGGCTTGGTGTTCAAGAAAAACGCCACGCGGCCCCGTTGCGGAAACTGCATGCCCGAGATTCACCGGCTGATCGAGGACCATTTGGCATACGTGGAAGAGCGTGAAAGCAGGGCACGACTGCGAAAATTGGGTGAACCGTGAATTGACTCCTGGCGTAGTTTGGAATAATTCTAAACTATATCGGACTACACTGAGGAGCACGCACCCATGAAGGGCGACGCAAAAGTCATTGAATATCTCAACAAATCTCTGCGGCACGAACTGACCGCGGTAAACCAATATTGGCTTCACTACCGGTTGCTCGACGATTGGGGCTTCCGCAAGCTGGCTGCCAAGGAGCGCGAAGAATCCATCGAAGAGATGCAGCACGCCGACAAGCTGATCGAACGCATCATCTTCCTGGAGGGCCATCCGAACCTGCAGACCCTGGATCCTTT
Organism: Pseudomonadota bacterium; assembly: GCA_038748855.1. Classification (GTDB taxonomy): domain Bacteria; phylum Pseudomonadota; class Alphaproteobacteria; order Rhizobiales; family CAJQND01; genus JAAEUE01. Next base: position 1,455 of record JBCDIP010000600.1, on the reverse strand, counting down.
GAGAATCGGTGAAAACCTCGAAGAAGTTCTCAGTAGCGATTTGGAGGCTTAATATAGTGCCCGTGCGCTTTATAAAGAAGCGCGTGAGGTGTGCCAGAAGGCTGGCGATTATGTAACCATGACGCTGTTCGAGGGCCTGTTGACGGATGAGGAAGGTCATATCGACTTCATCGAAACTGAACTTGAGCTGCTGGAGAAGATCGGCATTCACAATTACGGCCAACTCCAAGCCTCTCCGGCCAACGAAGCCGAATAGACGGAGAACCGTACCCCGCAGCATGGCTCTGCCTGGCTGGGTTGGACGTCTCTGCGTTGCGGCGCTGGTGTGCTTAGCGGTACCCACGTTGGCAAGCCAGGTGGACACAGGCGAGCAAGTCTTCAACAAAATCTGGGGGCCCGATGAAGGGTTGGGCCCCCATTTCAACACAAGCTCCTGTGTCTCGTGCCACTTGAATGGCGGGCGCGGGGCACCGCCCACTGAAGCCGGCGCGCCGTCTGACAGCACAACCATTAAGCTGGGTGTGCTGCCAGCCTCTGAAACCGAGGCCGGTAGGCTCTTGACCCGGGTGATCAGCAGCTTCCCAGAACCGATTTACGGCCACCAGCTGCAGACCCACACCACGGACGGCTCAGCGCCCGAAGGCACCTTCACCGTCACCTACCGGGATCGCCAGGTACAGCTGAGCGATGCCACGATCACCCTAAGAGAACCAGTGCTCTCGGTGAGCGCAACCGGGCGCGGCGCCGTGACTCCCGGTGTGCTCACCTCCCCGCGCATCGCCAATTCCCTCTTCGGCCTAGGGTTGCTGGAAGCCATTCCGGAAAAGGACATACTGGCAAAAGCCGATGTAGAAGATGAAGATGGTGACGGTATCTCCGGGAAGCCCAACATGATCCGTGATGCGGTAAGCGGCAAGATATTGCTCGGCCGCTTCGGCTGGAAGTCCGGTCAACCCACGGTGCGCCAGCAAAATGCCGCCGCTTTCTCGCTGGATATGGGGCTCACCACTTCTCTCTTTCTGAAAGGCGGCAAAAGTCCCGAAGTGAGCGATCCGGTCCTTGATGCCCTTACGGCGTTCACCAACACCCTCCCCGTGCCAAAGGGTCAACCAAGTCCAGATGCTGAAGCCGGCAAGCGCCTGTTTCATGAAGCCGGCTGCGCCGCCTGCCACACCCCCACACACACGACGAAAGACGGCACCACCATTCACCCCTATACCAACCTGTTGCTCCACGACATGGGCGATGAGCTGGCGGACCGGTTCTTGGAAGGGGATGCCGATTACTGGGAGTGGCGCACGCCGCCTTTGTGGGGGATTGGCCGCAACTCAGACGTGAACGGCAATGGATTCTTCCTGCACGATGGACGCGCCCGCACGCTGCTGGAGGCTATCCTGTGGCACGGCGGGGAAGGCAAAAAAGCACGTGACGCCGTGGCCGCCATGACGGCGCGGG
>JBCDIP010000599.1:0-2535 GCA_038748855.1 Pseudomonadota bacterium | reverse complement strand
TGCAAGTTCGACACAATCAGGCTGGCGTGGCGGGCAGGCTCTCCAGTGAAGGCAAGTTCACCGGTTTCCTTGCCTTCCAACAACACCTTTGCGACCCACTTCTCGTGACCGTCAAAGTAGTCATTGATCTCTGCCTGCATAGAATCGCTGAGCGTTTCGTGCTCGGCCGCCAGCATGCCGCACAGGCACATCTTGTTTTCCTGCAATGAGCCTTCGTAGAGCCGGGCATATTCGCGCAGCTTGATCAGACTGCTGGTGTGATGCGCATCCACCTGTTCAAGGGCTCCGGCGAACATGGCTTTGAACCGCATGACGAGCTTCAAGCCAAGGTCCGACTTTGCCGGAAAGTGGTGATGCAAGCTCGCCTTTGAGACGCCGATCTTCTTGGCAATATCGGCGTAACTGAACGCATTATAGCCACGCGCCCGGACAATGGCCTCAGCCACATCCAGAATTTGCGCCTGTTTTGATTCTGCAGCCATGTCCCACCTCGGCCGACCGGCACGTAAACTCGCCCCAAAAGTGGCGTATTCCTAGCAAATTTCTCGGTAAAGTCAAAGTTACAGTACCGTGACTTACTAGTTGATAACGGGTTTAACTTCAGTCGCTTAGATTTCGAAGCTTTCAAGGAAAACATTGAAATTAATCGTTAATTGACGTGCACGTAAGCCCAGTTTGCTCAAGTCTTGTTGACACCTGACTTACTGGTAAATAATCTGATCGAACGATGGGAATGCCGGTTTGAGAACAAACCGGGTTAAGTGCGAGAGGAACACGTAGCGTGTCACAGGGGAGCGTAGACACGGGGGCAAGTGGGGCAAACAGTGATCGAGGCGAACAGATCGAAGATCTGCTCTTGCGGGCTCAAACGGCCAAAGCAGACGCCGACCAGCTTGGTTTGAAGTTTGAGGCTTACCTTCTCGATATGGCGGTCATGGCGCTATCAGAGCGGGTCCAAAAGAGCGACGCCGGCCGGACTTAGGAACGCCGGTCCTTCCCTTTCGTCGCTGCTGCCAACAGGGCCGACGCCGCCATCTGGCTCTCTTCTGTAAACCATCCATGAAGCGTCGGGTCATTTCCGTTTTCAACAGCATCGCCGATCTTGGCCAAGGCCTGTGCACGCAGCTGCTGTTTCACATCTGAGTAGGCGATGGGCGGGATGGTGGCATAGTCGCGCGCCACGCTCACGGCCCGGTCCATAACATCCCCCGCCGAGACGACCTCGTCCAAGAGTTTGTGATCCAGCGCCTCGGCCGCTTCTATATTGCGGCCGGATAGAAGCAGGCGCCGGGAAAGGGTTGGGCTCAGCTCTTCCCTTGCAATTTCAAGCGCAGATACCGGGAAGCGTACTCCAACGCGCACTTCGGTTAAGCCAAACCGGCTGCCGTCAGCGGCAATCCGGTAGTCCGCCGCCAGCACAAAGAACAAGCCCCCAGCAATGGCGTGGCCATTCACGGCAGCAATAACCGGCTTGGGAAAGCCGTAGAGTGCACCGTAGGCCCGGTTCAATGCGTCACACACGGCGGTCTGTTCTGCCAGCGAAAAGCTGACCGCCTCTTTCAGATCGAGACCTGCGGAGAGGACTTTACCCGTTCCCGTCAACACAAGCGCGCGCAACGTTTCCATATGGGCAAGCTCGTTTAAGCGCTGCGCGATGGACAACAAGAACGGCGTGTTGAGCGCAGAGGCCGGTGGACGGTTGAGCCTCAGGATACGGACCCCCTCGCCGAGATCTTCTTCGTCCAGAATATCTGCCATGAGCCCTACCCCCTTACATCACCGCTCCGACTTGCCACGGCACAAACTCGTTGTCGCCCAAGCCCAACGCTTCACTCTTGGTCTTCTCGCCCGAGGCAACCTGTAGAAACTTGGCGAATATCTCCGCGCCCTTTTGCTCAACCGTGGCAGCACCGGTGGCGATGTCACCACAGTTGATATCCATGTCTTCTGTCATGTTCTCATAAGTGCGGCTGTTGGTGGCCAGCTTAATCGTCGGGGCCGGCTTGCTGCCGAACGCAGAGCCGCGCCCGGTGGTGAAGCACACCAAGTTAGCCCCTGAGGCGATCTGACCGGTGACCGACGCCGGGTCATAGCCAGGGCTGTCCATGAAAACGAAGCCGGGCACATCGACCCGCTCGCCATACCGGTAGACCCCGGTGAGCGGTGTGGTCCCGCCTTTGGCTGACGCGCCAAGGGATTTTTCCAGGATCGTCGTCAAGCCGCCGGCCTTGTTGCCCGGTGAGGGATTGTTGTTCATCTCCCCGCCCGTGCGCGCGGTGTAGTCCTCCCACCAGTGGATCCGTTCAATCAGCTTCTCCCCCACTTGCTGAGAGGCGGCACGGCGGGCCAGCAGATGTTCCGCGCCATAGATCTCCGGCGTCTCTGCCAAAATGCCCGTGCCCTTTTGCGCCACCAGCAAATCCACCGCATGTCCCAGAGCGGGGTTGGCCGTAACCCCGGACAACCCATCAGACCCTCCGCATTGCAGTGCCACTTTAAGCTCACCTGCCGGACAGTCTGTGCGGGCAAGATCAT
>JBCDIP010000598.1:0-2549 GCA_038748855.1 Pseudomonadota bacterium | reverse complement strand
CGGTCGGCTCCGGCGGCACCCTGACCGGGACGGCGGAGTATCTGCGCTCAAAGAACCCGGACATCAAGATCGCCCTCACCGACCCGGAAGGCGCCGCCCTTTACCGATACTACCGCGATGGGGAGCTGAAGGCGGAAGGCTCATCGCTCATGGAAGGCATCGGCCAGGCCCGCATCACGGCCAACCTGGAAGGCTTCACACCGGACCTGCAGTTTGAGATCCCGGACGCAGATGCCCTCAACATCATTTACCCTCTCGTGCATGAAGAAGGCATGTGCCTTGGCGGCTCGTCGGGCATCAATATCGCAGGCGCCATCCGGCTTGCCCGCGAGTTGGGGCCAGGCCACACCTTGGTGACCATCTTGTGCGACTACGGCTCACGCTACCTCTCCAAGCTCTATAACCCCGCGTTCCTGCGCGAAAAGGAGCTGCCGGTGCCTGAATGGATGGATAAAACGCGTGTCAGCACCCTTCCAGGTGTCTTTGAGGAGGTGGCAGACACATGACCGAGCAGCTTTTCCGCGATGATGCGTACGCCCGCGAGTGCACGGCCAAGGTGATTGAGGTGAACGAGCGCGGCGGTATCCTGTTGGACCGAAGCGTGTTTTACGCCACTTCCGGCGGCCAGGCGGGCGACAAGGGCGTGCTGGTGACCGAGGCGGGCGATGAGATCCCGATCGCTCTTGCGGTTTATGACGAGAACAAGAATGTGGTGCACGTGCCCGCGGTGGAAGGCACCGCGCCCGAGGTGGGCGCCACGGTGACCGCGCGGCTGGATTGGGATGCACGCTACGCCCACATGCGGATGCACACGTGCATGCATCTTCTGTGTTCTGTGCTGCCATACCCCGTCACAGGCGGCTCGATCTCCGGCGACACGGGCCGGCTGGACTTCGACATTCCCGAAGCTGTGCTGGAGAAGGACGCCTTGAGCGAGCAACTGAACGCGTTGATCGCCGCTGATCATCCGGTGAGCGATGATTGGATCACCGATGAGGAGCTGGAGGCCAATCCCGATCTGGTGCGCACCATGGCGGTGAAGCCGCCTATGGGGTCCGGCAAGGTACGGATTGTGAAGATCGGAGCGGATGGCGAGGTTGATCTGCAACCATGCGGTGGCACCCATGTGCGCTCCACCGGCGAGGTTGGCCAGGTGGTGGTCTCAAAGATCGAGAAAAAAGGCCGCCAAAACCGCCGGGTGCGTGTGACGTTTGCCTAGCTGCTTTTCTTCGGCGGCGGGGGAGCGGGCCAGTAATTGCCGCGTCCTTGCGAAAGCGAGGACCTTCTCAGCCAGGATAAAGATATGAGCTATGGGCCCTCGCGTTCGCAAGGGCGCAGCAGCTGAGCGATGACGGATAGCGCATCAGCTCAAATACTCATCATTGTTCGCCCCAAGCGCCGGGGCGTGCTGAGGCTCTTCTGAGGGCCGGCGGAACTGGGGCGCCACGGCCACGGGCAACGCGGGCAGCTCTTCGCCCTCCTCGTTGGTCACCACGTGCTGGAACAGGCCCCGGGCATGGATGTTGGGGTCCGCCATGGCTTCTTCCAGCGACTGAACAACCGAGCAGCAGCAATCCTGGCCGAAGAAGGCCCGCCGCCAATCCTCTGCCGGTCTGCTGGCGATGATCGCGCGGCACGCCTCCAAGGTGGCTTCAGGGCCCTTCTCATCGTCCCGCAGCTCCTGGGGCAGCTCAATCAGATCGCAGAACACCGACCAGAAGCGGTCCTCAAGTGGCGCAGCGGCCACATGGCGCCCGTCGCTGGTGGGATAGATGTGATAGCGCGCAGACCCTCCCGTGAGACGTTCCGCAGAGGGCTTGGGCCAATCGCCTTCCAACATTCCCTGCCCCAAGGCCCAGGTCATGAGCATGAACAGGTTGTCGGTCATGGAGATATCCAAATGAGTGCCCTCGCCGGTCCGCTCGCGGTCCAGCAGTGCCATCATATTGTTAACCACCGCCGGGTAGGTGCCGCCGGCGAGATCAGCTGCCAGAACCGGCGGTAAGCTGGGCTTTTGCGGATCCCCCATGCTGAGCGCCAGGAGGCCGGCATCTCCCACATAATTCAGGTCATGGCCGGCCACATCCACCTTGGGCCCGGTCTGGCCATAGCCTGTGATGGAGCAATAGATGATCTTCGGGTTGATCGCCCTAATCGCCGCATAGCCCAGGCCCAGCCGGTCCATAACGCCGGGGCGGAACTGCTCCAAAATCACATCTGCCTCGCGCAACAGCGGCTCCAACAAGGTGAGCTGCTGGCGGTCTTTAAGATTGATGGCGAGCGACTTCTTGCCCCGGTTCAAAAGATGAAAGCCCACCGCATCGCGGCCCCACTTGGGCACATAATGGCGCATGTCCTCGCCGCTGCCAGGGCGCTCTATCTTCAGCACTTCGGCGCCGGCTTCGGCTAGCATCAATCCGGCGAGCGGTCCGGGGAGCAAGGTGGAGAAATCGAGAACTTTGATGCCGGAAAGCGGCTGGTGAGCGGACATATACAAACCCCTCTTGGAGACACAACGATGACCATCGGCACTGGACGATCAAGTTGGG
>JBCDIP010000597.1:0-2559 GCA_038748855.1 Pseudomonadota bacterium | reverse complement strand
CCAAGGCTGGGTGGCATGGTCCACCACCGACAGGAGCCGGGCATTGATTTCATCACGCTGGGACAGAAGCTCGTCCAGATCCATGGAACCCATCACCGTCCGCACGTTGGTCATGGTGAGGTTCAGCACCGCATTGTGCAGGTTGTTCACCTCATAGGTCGCCTGGGCCGCGTCCAGCACCTGGTAAAACGCCACCCCATCCACGGTCACCATGGCGTTGTCCTTGGTGATCACTTCCTGGCTCGGCACCTCCAAAAGCTGCTCCATCATGTTCATTTTCGAACCGATGGTGTCGATAAAGGGAATGAGGATATGCAGGCCCGGGGTCAGGGTCTTGGTGTATTTGCCGAGCCGCTCAACGGTCCAGTTGAAGCCCTGGCCGACAATGCGCACTGAGCGCACCACCACGATGACCACCAGCAAGACAAGGATCATTATTACAATACTACCGGCTTCAAACATATCAGGACCTCCTTCAGAGCGGCGCGCATCGCGCTTTGGCCGCAGCGTGATTTGTAAGAACATGACGCGGGGGCAAACGCAGATTTAGCCCGGATCACCGTGATTCGGTGCCCCTCGTTCACAAACGCGCGAGTGGGTTCGTTTCGCAAAAACACCCTTTGGGGTGACCTTGCCGACCAAGCCTCACATTCAATTTTCGTTTCATTGGATATGGGTCCACGTCGGCCCCGGCGCAAGATTTATCGAAATTGCGGTCGTAAAACAGTCTTAATGGCTCCATAATCTTCTAAAGGAGCGAGATGGCACACCCTGACATTTTCCACGAAGAGTTTAAGGAGCGGCCCTATTGGTGGGAGGCCTATGCACCGGAAGCCCCTGAGCTTGCCGAGGTGCCGGCCACCAGCGAGGTCGCGATTATCGGCGCAGGCTATGCCGGTCTCGCCACCGCCCTTGAGCTCGCAAAGCTGGGCGTGGAGGCCACCGTTGTGGATGCGGCAGAGCCCGGATATGGCGCCTCAACCCGCTCAGGCGGGCTGATCGGCGGCAGCAACTCCATTAAAAAGCCCCTGGTGGCAAAAGCACCGACGCCGGAACGGGTCGCGGACATGATGTCGGATGCGGCCGATGGCTTCTACCTTCTGGAAAAGCTCATTGCCGAAGAGAACATAGAATGCGGTTTCCACCGCACGGGCCGGTTCACCGGGGCCATATCCACCAAACACTACAAAGCTCAAGAAATACAATGCGCCGCCATGAACGAAAGCAGCGATGCCGGCGCCTACATGGTGCCCCGCGAACGCGTGCGCGAGGAGATCGGCAGCGACTATTACCGCGGGGGGCTTGTGGTCAGCGAGGCGGCCCATTTGCACCCGGCGCTCTACTATGCAGGCCTGAAAGCGGCCACAGAGGCGCGCGGCGTCAGGATTTGTGCCAAGGCGGGCGTGACCAGCCTTGACCAGACCGACCGCGGCTGGACGGTCAAAACCGAGCGCGGGACCATTACTGCCCGCGACGTGGTGGTGGCCACCAATGGCTATACCGGCAACCTCACTCCAGGTTTCAAGCGCCGGCTGGTGCCCATCAGCGCCTACATCATCGCCACAGAAGAATTGCCGGCTGATCTGCTGGCGTCCATCAGCCCGAAGAACCGCTCGTTTGTGGAGACGCTCCGGATCGTTCCCTTCTTCCGGCTTTCGCCAGATGGCACGCGGCTCATCTTCGGCAGCAGGGTAAAATGGCGCGATCTGAGCGCAGCGGAGATGGCGCCCCTGATCTATGAGCGCGCCTTGGAGCGTTTCCCAGAACTGGCCGATTATAAGATCACTCATGCCTGGAACGGCAATGTGGCACTGACCATCGACGAACAACCTCATCTGGGCAAGTTGGAGGGGCTGCATTACGCCCTAGGTTGCAACGGCTCCGGCGTGGCGCAGATGACCTATATGGGCACCCAGCTCGCGCGCAAGATTGCCCAAGTGGCCAATTATCGGTGCGCCTTTGATACAGGAGAATTTCCCACGCACCCGCTCTACAACGGCAACAAGTCGCTGCTGGTACCTATGGTGGGGAACTATTTGCGGTTACGGGACTGGTGGGACCGCCGATCCGGATAGGGTGGTGAGGCCCCTTTTGGCCACTGGCGTTTACTAAGCGAGACAAAAAACGCTTTGGCTTCCGCCAACACTTGCTAAAGTCAGTCGGCGGCTAGGGAATGGGTACTTGTTAGTAAAGAGCGAGCGGCTGCACGTTTATGGATCAAGCCAATTTATCACCGAAAGATCCTGCACCTGAAGATGAAGGATCTTTCCGTCTTCAGACCATCTCCATCGATTCCATCATTCCGGACCCCGAACAGCCGCGGAAGGACTTTGATGAGGAGCGTTTGCGCGAGCTGGCGGAGACAATCAAAGACATCGGCATCATTCAGGCCCCGGTTGTGCGCCCCATGTCCAAGAAGGGGCGCTACATTTTGGTGGCCGGAGAGCGCCGCTGGCGGGCGGCCAAGCTGGCTGGTCTCACTGAGATTGACGTCAAGGTTCATGATCGTGAGGACTATCGGACGATCTCACTGATTGAGAATCTCCAGCGCGAAGATTT
>JBCDIP010000596.1:0-2560 GCA_038748855.1 Pseudomonadota bacterium | reverse complement strand
GTGGGATCGACTTTGATCACAATCCCACCCGGGGCTCCGACGAGCTGCGCGCTGAGGCGGCCAAACTGTATGAGCATGGCGGTCCGGGCAACGTGCTGATCACGGCCGGGGCGAGTGAGGCGATCCTGGCCTACTTCCTGGCCAGGCGCGAGGAGGGGGCCAACGTGGTGGTGCTCACACCCGCATTCCATTCGCTCTACGATGTGCCAGCGGCATTGGGCTTTGAGGTCCGCCAGATCGCACTGGACTATCAGGCAGGGTACCGGCTTCCCGTTCAGCAGATCGTGGACAGTGTGGATGCTGACACCAGATGCATCGTGCTCACCACCCCCAACAACCCCATGGGCACGGTGTTTGAGGCCGAAGAGATCCTCAACCTTGCCGGCGCACTTGAGGCGTTTGATTGCGATCTGATGCTCGATGAGCAGTATCGCCTGTTGCCCCACGATGCGGGCCTCAAACGGTTTGATTCCGTCGCCTGCAAGACACCGCGGATCTTGAGCGTTGGCTCTGCGGGCAAATGCTATGGTGCGGTGGGCTTAAGGGTCGGCTGGATGGTCGCTGATGAGGCCTTGGTGGAGAGGATGGATGCGGTCAAGATGCTGACCACGCACGCCATCTCCAAGATGAGTGACCGCGTTTGCCTGGAGCTCATGCAAGGCGGGGGAGACCTTTTGCAGGCAAACCGCGCCGCCATCAGCCGCAATAAGCAGGGCCTCCAAGAGGTTATGGCACAGCATCCGGGCAAGCTGGCGTGGGTGGAGCCGAAAGGGGGGAGTGTGGCCTTCCCTCGGCTGGCAGATGGCGCCTGCTCACGCGCATTTGGCGAGCAGCTTTACACCAAGGCCGGCGTTCTGGTGCTCCCGGGTGAAGCCTTTGAGTGCCCGGGCTTCTTCCGGATCAGGCTCGGCGCGGAACCGGACGGCTTTGCCCGGGCCATGGAACGGATGAGCGACCTGCTCTAGTGCCGGTAGTAGCTGCCCAAGCTGCCGATCTGGCGCGACAAGGTGCACTCATTATAGAGCTTTGAGGCGCAATAGTTGCGCTGCAGATAGTGGGTGTGGCTCTCGCCTTTGCTCTGAGGATAAACCTTGTGGCAGATGCGCTCCGACCGGCGACGGCAATAGCGGTCTTCCACTTGCTCGGTCCAGGGGCGCAGCTTCTTATAGGCGCGGTAATGAACCGTTTGGTGCGCGGCCGGTGCTTCCACAGAGAGGCCAACCGGCGGCAGGGCTTGGGACGGCGCGACCGTCATCAAAAGGCCCGTCAGGGCCGCTGCTGCAGAAAATGTAAGGAACTTCATCGCTTCACCTCTCCTAGCTGACGCGTAACTGACGCGCGACATCGCATTCTGATTGGTCGGAGTGGCTAAGCGAAGAATGCCCCGGAATTCAGAGCGGCGCAAGAGGGCAGGCTAGACCGACGTCTTCAAGCTTTCCTCGCGCTCAAAGCGTTCAATCGCCAGTTCGATCAGACGGTTGATCAGATCCGCATAGGGCAGACCGCTCGCTGCCCAAAGCTGCGGATACATGCTGATTTTGGTGAAGCCCGGAATGGTGTTGATCTCGTTCACCACCACCGTTCCATCTTTTTTCAAGAAGCAGTCCACCCGGCCCAAGCCCTCGCATTCAAGGGTCTGGAAGGTGGCGATGGCGAGCGAGCGGATCTTATCGCTCACCGCTTCCGGCACGTCCGCCGGAATGACCAGGGCAGCGCCTTGATCGTCAATGTACTTGGCATCGTAGGAATAGAACTCATGGCTCGGCACAATTTCGCCCACCACGGAGGCTTCAGGGTTTTCATTGCCCAACACGGCACATTCCAACTCGCGCCCGTCGATGAACTCTTCCACCAAGATCTTGTTGTCAAAGCTGAAGGCATCGGCGCAGGCTGCCTCGAAAGACGCCCGATCGCTAGCCTTGTGGACGCCAACCGAGGAGCCGAGATTGGCCGGTTTGATGAAGCAGGGCAGGCCGATTTCTTTCGCCACCGCGTCAAAGTCCAGCACATCGTTTCGCCGCAGCACGACGAAATTGCCGATGGGCAGCCCCGCATCGCGCAATAGACGCTTCATCACGTCTTTATCCATGCCCACGCTGGAGCCGAGCACGCCGGCCCCGACAAAGGGCACGCCGGCAAGTTTCAAGAGGCCCTGAACCGTGCCGTCTTCGCCGAAGGGCCCGTGCAGGATCGGGAACACCACGCCGATGGAAGAATGGGTGCCGCCGCTGGTCAAATCGCTAAGCGCCCCGCCGCTCTCGGGCACCAGAGCCACGCTCTCGCGCTCCTCATGGTTCAACTGAATACGCTTGGGGTCCGATGCATTGAGGAGGTATTGCGACTGCTTGGGCAGCAGCCATTGGCCGGACTTGTCGATCCCGATGAGTGAGACGTCATACTTGTCCTTATCAATGGCTTCGGCCACGTTCTTAGCAGACTGTAGCGAGACTTCATGCTCGGCAGATTTTCCGCCAAACAGGATGCCGACTTTGATCTTTTTGGTGCTCATGGAGGGTCTATATCATTATTAACTGCAGATTCGAGGAGGCTCGCGTATCCC
>JBCDIP010000595.1:0-2561 GCA_038748855.1 Pseudomonadota bacterium | reverse complement strand
AGCCATGAAATCCGCACGCCCCTTAACGCCATTCTCGGCTTCTCGGAAGTCATGAAGGCGCGCCGGTTCGGCGCCATTGAGAACGACAAGTACTCCGGCTACGTGAACGACATCCACTCCAGCGGTGAACACCTTTTGTCGTTGATCAACGATCTCTTGGATCTCTCCAAAGTGGAAGCCGGCAAGCTGGAGCTCAACTTTGCCAGCGTGGACCTTGGCGAGGTGGTCACCCAGTGCGTTAAGCTTCTGGGCGACAGCGCAAAAGAGGCCCGGGTGATCGTGCGCACGTCCGTTCAGGACAGCCTGCCCAATGTGGTGGCCGATCAACGCTCCATGCGCCAGATTGTGCTCAACCTGCTTTCCAACGCAATTAAGTTCACTGACGGGGGCGGCCAGGTGATCGTCTCCGCCCGGCTGGAGAAGAACGGCAACATTTCCTTGAAGGTCAAAGACACCGGACGCGGCATGAGCGAACCAGAGTTGGAGCGCGCCATGGAGCCCTTCCGTCAGGTGCAGTCGGTTGCGGGCGACGGTATATTGGGCACTGGACTGGGTTTGCCCCTCACCAAAGCCCTGGCCGAAGCGAACCTCGCCAGCTTCCAGATTTCCAGCGAGCCGCAGATCGGTACCGTGGTGGAAATCATCTTTCCTACCACGCGGGTGCTGGCGGACTAACGGTGCTGCGTCTCGCCCTTCCGATCTATGTGCTTCTGATAACGCCGTTCGCATCGCCCGCTGCCGCTGACGAGCGAAAGGTGTTCTATGGAACCTGGGGCACCGCGCAGCAATGTGCTCGCGCGCCGATCAAAGCCGGCGGGACCGTGCTGGCCGAGCCGTTCAAGATCAATGCCGGCGGATTGAGACAAGGGCTCTTCTGGTGCCGCTTACGATGGTTCCCTGTGCAAAAGACTGATGGCGACGTCTTTACTGGCGCTACGGCACAATGTGGGGAGGATGGCGTGCGCGATTATCTCATGCGCATGCGTCTCACCAACGGCGAATTGACGTTGCATTGGAGCCTTCAACAGTCGACCGGCCCCTTGGCCCGATGCCCTCAATCCTGAGAAGGACTGATTGCCCCGGTGGGGATTGACTTTTGGAAATTTGAGTGTATATACACGTAATATGATTAAACAGCAGCAGATACCAAAGAAGTTTCTTGAGCCCGGACTGGACATGTGCGCTCACGCCAACCTGCGCCAAGCCACGCGGGTGATCTCGCAACACTATGATGCGGCGCTGAAGCCCGCGGGGATCAAGGCAACTCAGTTCACACTCTTGGCCCTCCTCGCTCGCAGAGGAGAGACGCCGCTCACCAAGCTGGCAGAGCTGCTGGTGATGGACCGCACCACCCTCAGCCGGAACATCCAACCTCTAGCGAAAAAGGGCTGGCTGTCCATCGGGCGCGAGGACGATGAGCGCGTTAAGCTCATATCACTTACAGAGGCGGGACATGCTCTGGTGGAGCAAGCCACGCCCTTGTGGCGCGAGGCTCAAGCGAGCGTCGTTTCCGGCATGGGGGCGGCCAAGCTTCCCGGGTTGCTGTCAGACCTCAACGCGCTTGTTAGAACCATCCAGGATCAATGATTTATCTTTAAAGGTGCATATACACGTTTTTATCACACTCTTAGAAAGGAAACACCCCATGAGCACAAAAGACATTTGGAACGGCTTGGGCCATTGGCTACGCGCAATCGACGATGCGGTTCTTGATGATCCCAATGAGGCCCTCAACCGCAGGATAGAGCAGCTGGAAACACGGCTCGCGGAGATCGAGTGCCCCAAGCAAACGCCCGCGTCCTAGCCCCTTCAAACTTCGGAGCATTTCCATGACCATAGAACAGGTTTTCGGCGCACAGTTCGCGCTCAGTCTCATCGTTGTGTCATTGCTGGCCCTCTGGGTCTTAAGGCCTTGGCTGGACAAGCAATCACTGCCTGATGCCCTTTTCTGGCTGACAGTCCCCCACGCCTTTCGCCACATCGGCCTGGTGTTTGTTGTGCCCGGCGTTGTGGCGCCCTTGATGCCATCGAGCTTTGCCGGGGCTGCAGCCTATGGCGATATGGCAGCCGGTCTTCTTGCGCTTTTGGCCTTGGTGGCTTTGCGCTACCGCTGGGCGCTGATGTTGCCGCTCGTCATTCTGGCTCACGGCGTAGGCCTGATGGACCTGGCCAACGCGCTGCGCCAGGCCGAGGCCATCCCTCACATGGGTGCAGCTTGGTACATCCCCACATTCCTGGTCCCGGTGCTTCTGGTGACCCACGCCATGACGTTCGCCCGAGTGACCCGCGCCTGGCGCATCCCAGAAAAACCTCACAAGTCTGCAGCCTGATCCTGGACAGGCATTGGTAAACGCGGGCGCCGTGGCAAGCGGCGCCCTTCATTTTGGCACCTATTTGACTCCCTGATATTCCTTTTGATATATCATAATATATATTAGAGGGAGAGCGGGATGGCGCGGGCCGGGTTTTATCGCGTTTGTGACTGGATCGAGCGAGCCTTCATCACGCTTGGCGTCCTCTTGTTCATGGTGATGACTGCTGCAGTTTTCTACGAAGTGGTT
>JBCDIP010000594.1:0-2562 GCA_038748855.1 Pseudomonadota bacterium | reverse complement strand
TTTCTGGCTATCCAATCCTCCTGTGGCCCTTCACACCGTCGACTACGAAACGCTTGTGCAATCACCTGAAGACGAGGCACGCAGGCTGATCAGTTTTGTGGGCCTGGATTGGCACGACGCGTGCCTGAAGCCTGAGGCTTCAAACGCAGCGATTGCCACAGCCAGCCGCTGGCAGGCACGCCAACCGGTCACAACCAGCTCCATAGGTCGCTGGAAGAACTATGAGCAGCATTTTGGGCGCATCGCGGGGCGGCTTGATGGTCTTTACGAACCCTAGAGCAACCCAGCCGCTTTTAATCCGGCCAGAGCCTTCTCGGCATGGGCGACATCGCCACCTCCGGCAATCTGTATCTGCTCAAACAAATGCTCTGGCGTGAGAGCTGGGTTAGCCTTCTGCGCTTGATCCATAGCCGCATGGGCATCGTCGATCTGGCCCAGCGTTCCCAGAGCATTGGCTAAGGTGACCCATGCACCGGCATAGCCAGGCTGGATCTCCACGCTCTTACGCGCCGCGCGCACCGCGTCTTCGGGCCGGTCTTGGCGCAGACAGGCATTGGCCTTGAAATAAAGCCAATAGTTCACCATTGGATGATTGGGCGCAGAGGCGAGAATACGGTCCAAGATCGCCTGACCCTCCTCAATCTCTTCAGGCGTGCCGCCGTAGCACAAAGTCCGCCCCAGACGTCCCCAGCTATGGAAATCAAAGGGGGCAATGTCCACGGCCCTCCGAAGAGCGGCAACCGCCTTGTTGTGCTGCCCGCAATTGCTCCAGATTTTGCCAAGAGTACGCTGCACGGCGGGATCATCGGGCGAGAGATCAGCAGCGCGCTCGACAGCCGCGAGAGCCCCCGCACGGTCTTCACCATAATCTGCGCTGAACCCGCTCACCACCCGCTGCATCAGGACCGAGGCCAGGCATGCATGCGCACCGGCATAGGCCGGGTCCAACTCCACCGCTTGTCTGGCCAACTCATAAGCTTCATCAATAGCATGCCGGTTCACCGGAAGATTGAGCGCCCTCGCCTTTTGCACCAGCCCCCAGGCATCCAAGTTCTGAGTCGGGTGCGCGCTGATGCGTTGCCACTCCGCTTTCAAGAGCTCCCCGCCAAAGGCGACCACGATTGCAGAGGCAATCTCTTCTTGCACGGCAAAAACGTCTGCCAAATCGCCGTCATAGGTATTGGACCATAGTTGACTTCGGTTGGCCACTTCGGTCAGTTCGGCAATCACTCTGAGCCTTGAGCCCGCATGGCGCACGTTGCCGGTTAGCACATAACGGAACTGATGTTCACGCACCAAGTCCCATGCGTCTTCGCCCTTGGTGCGGGAGCTGAAAATCGCCGACCTCGAAGCAACCCTCAGATCGGGTATTCGCGAAAGCATGTTGATGACTTCGCTTGCGATGCCGTCAGCAATGTAGGCATCGTTCGGATCCGGCGACAGGCTGTCAAACGGGAAGACGGCAATAGAGCCGCGGGCCTGCTCTAGACGAGGTGGCGCAGGCTTACGGGCCCTGCGGCCATCGCTTGGTTGCAGATCATGCAGCAAACGGTAGAACCGCAAAGGCTGGGCCATGTTCTTGACCTCTTGCTCGACCATGCCATCAACCGTCACATCCAGCTTGTTCTGTGTGTGCTCAAACACGGTTTCCGAAACACAGATGCCGCCTGGATCGGCCAGACCTTCAAGCCGCGCTGCCACGTTCACCCCGTCACCGTAAATATCACCATCCTCCACCAACACATCGCCAATGTTGATGCCGATACGGAACTGCAGACGCCGGTCTTCAGGAATTGAGGCGTTTTCTTCCGCCAAGGCTTTCTGCACATCGAGGGCAAACTGCACAGCGTCCACAACACTGGCAAACTCCATCAAAGTGCCGTCCCCCATGAGCTTGACCACCCGGCCTCCATACTTTTCGGTCAAAGGATCGAGAACCTTGCTGCGCGCATTGTTCAGGGACGCGAGCGTGCCAGCCTCATCAGCGGCCATCAGACGGCTGTAGCTGACAACGTCGGCAATCAAGATTGTGGTGAGCTTACGGTCCAACGCGGATCCCCTCCCGCACGCAATTTAGCGATCAATTTTCGGAGAATCCAGCGAAGGAAACAACATATGTTGAGTGGGATCTTGTCCTATCAACTCAGCTGCTCTAGCAGCGCGACCGCCTCACCGCCATTGGCCTTGGAATAGTCTGCCAACGCCTTACGCCCACCCGTGGCATAGACCGCCACCGCTGCCAGAAGGTCGCGCAATTGCCGGGCCGAACTTGCATCAAATCTGCACCACGCACCGCGGGTAAGCCGAGCGATTTCCCGGAAGGCCTGCTCGGCCGTTGGATCATACCCCTCCTGGAACATGAAGACAGGAACCCCAAGCAGACCGATCTCACCGGCCTGATTGCACAAGCGGTCCACATTCTCCTCCATTGCATCGCCCACGTAGACAACGGCATTCACGCGTTCCTTGGCACTTTCTTTCAGGATACGCGCCAATACCTTGCCAATCTGCGTTTGGCCGCCGCGGCAATCGACTGTGGACATAAGGTTTGCCAGAGCCCGA
>JBCDIP010000593.1:0-2565 GCA_038748855.1 Pseudomonadota bacterium | reverse complement strand
GGTTGGTGTAGCGCACCTCAATGTCGAAGGCCGCCAGCCGGCGCGCGATTTCAGCGCCAATCCGGCCCATGCCTAAGATACCGGCTTTCTTGCCGTGAACCCTGGTTTGCAGACCGAAGGGGCCCACCTTGGCCCAACTGCCGTCTCTCACCCACTTCTCAGCTGGCACCATGCCCCGGGCCTGAGCCAGCAACATGGCAACCCCCAAGTCCGCACATTCTTTGGTCAGAACGTCCGGCGTGTTCGTCACGCGCACGCCGTGGTCGCGGGCATACTCGATGTCCACTGCGTCATAGCCAACCCCATAGACCGAGATGATCTCAAGGTTGGGGAGCTTCTCCAGCACATCGCTGGTCACGCCCAGGTCCCCCTTCGTGCAAAGGCCGCGGATGGCGCCGCCATGCTCGGCCAGAAGCGCGCCCTTGTCATCTGCTTGATAATACCGGTGGACGGTGAACTTTGCGTCCAAGGCATCCTCGTCCCACTTAGGGTAAGGACCCATCTGCAGGACGTGTACGGAACGAGTGTCGGTCATGCTATGGCTTTAGCGCACCCTTAGCTTTGCGCCAAGCCTCAAACCCTTCCTTGGCTTCATCGCTGGTGGCAGGGTAGAGCCCGATCACCTTTTCACCGGCCGCGACGCGCTCGGCCACATAGTCTTCAAAGGCGGTCATGTTCTCCGCCTCCACGGAGACCTCATCGGCCAGATGCACCGGAATAATCACAACCCCTTCACCATCACCCACCACAACATCGCCGGGAAACACGGCCACGTCGCCGCAGCCGATCGGCCCGTCCAGCTCAATGGCCTGATGGCGCGTAAGGTTCGTCGGGGCTGACGGCCGGTTATGATAGCAGGGAATGGCCATGGCAGCGATCTCTGGCGTGTCCCGGAAGCCCCCGTCGGTCACAACGCCGGCCACGCCGCGCTGCATCATGCGCGCCACCAGGATGGACCCGGCAGACGCCGCCCGCGGATCCTTCCGGCTGTCGATCACCATCACATAGCCGGGCGGACACTCTTCAACGCCCACGCGCTGCGGGTGGGAGGGGTCTTGGAACACAGAGATCGGGTTCAGGTCTTCACGCGCAGGAATGTAGCGCAAGGTATAGGCCTGGCCCACCATGTTCTGCCCCTTCTGCGAAAGAGGGTGCACGTCCTGAATGAACTGGTTTCTGAGGCCCAGCTTGAACAGCGCGGTACACAAAGTGGCCGTGCTCACGCCCTTCAGCCGTTCGCGCGTGTCTGGGTTTAGACCCTGTTCGCCCATACTCTCCTCCCTCGCTCAAGCGCCGCCCATCGGTTCAAAGCCATAAAGAGCTTCTGCATTGTCCTGCAAAATCATCTTTCGGGTGACGTCGTCCGGCACCCAATCGAGCAACACATCGAGCGTGCGGGCATCGTCGGGGTAGCTTTCCGGCGTGGCGCTTACATGCGGCCAGTTGGAGGCCCACAAGAGCCGCTCCGGCGCATGGGCCACCAGCGCTTTGCTGAGCGCCCCCACATCATCATAGCCGGGCGCCCCCACCAGCGAGGTTTCATAACAGGCCGACAGCTTCACATAGCAATTGCCCTTATCGACAAGGCGCAGCAAGGTGGCAAACTCCGCACTGTCCGGCGTTACGGGCGGAATGTACTTACCCGCATGATCGATGACGTAGGTTCCGGTCAGGTCGGAAAGCTTCTGCTCATAGTCGGCGATCTCGCGCCCATTGAACTGGACGATCGGGTGCCAACCGAACCCTGAAATCCGCTCGGCCACAGCATGCAGGTACTTGCTGCTGACCGCCCCAGGTCCAATGTCCATGATGCGCGCACCGCGCACACCCAGCTGGTGCAACCGGTCCAGCTCCTCATCGCTTACCTCCGGCCACACAACGGCAATGCCCCGGGCCTCCTCGCCCATCACATTCAGGCAGGCTTCAAGACAGCTATTGTCGTCCTGATAGGCGTTGGGTTGAACCAGCACGGCGCGCCGGATCCCAAGCCGCTTCTGCACGATGGCATAATCTTCCAATGAGGCCGGCGGGTGCGGCGGAATCTTAGGGCTCTGCGGAAACTCCTGCGCAATAATGTGCATGTGCGTGTCGACGGTGCCTTCAGGCGCAACAAGGCTGGGCGCCGGCCCGTGAAGTGGCCTAACGAACTCTGTCATCTCTTTGGAACTTCGCCTCCCATGGACGGCTGTTTTTCTATATCCCATCAGCATGGGCCAAATTTATTTGTATTACAAGTTGAAATATTTTTCTCAAAAATCTGGGTTTTTGACCCTTAAGATGTAATTTCAATTGACAAGTACGGAATTTCCTTCATCTTGTTTGACAAGCGGCAGCCCGGCAAAAACCACCACCAATCCGGTCTCCGTTCAAACAGGCGCACGATCATTGCGCACATTTAGGGAGAACGCCCATGTTCAGCTTTAAAAAAGCTGCCCTTACGGCAGCGGTTGCCCTCTTTGCTGCCAGCCTCACCCATTCTGCCCAAGCGGCCGAATGGCGTGGTTGGAACATCCATAAGCCCGGATACCCCAACACGGTGGCCATGGATAAGTTTGCCGAGCTCTT
>JBCDIP010000592.1:0-2578 GCA_038748855.1 Pseudomonadota bacterium | reverse complement strand
GCGACAACCACCAGATCTTTGGTGGTTTGAGAGATTGCCGGGGTTGCCAGCGTTGTGGCTGCGGCAGTCGCGCCGGCCGCCACGCCAGCTTTGGTAATGAACGAACGACGATCCATAAGTTACTCCCTTGATCGTATAAGCATAATCTCCGCCCAGGCGCCGATGCCTGTGCGGAGCAGTTTGAGGTACCGGACGTCCCTCACGCCGGTGTGGAAACGCTGGTAGGGTGTCTTGAAGTGTTGTCCCTCCCAGCAGGTGGGTTCTTAAAGCCTATAGACACGCAAAACTCAACCCTGATAGCGCTAACGCTTGCTTGAACAGGGCGTGCTGTTCCCGTTTGGGTTAAAGTCACCTTTTTAGTGGGTGCAAAATTTGCTGCAAATCTGCGAAAGGCGGAACTGAGGCGTATGGCCAAGCTGATGGAGTTCATAGATTTGCCACCGGTGTGGCTGGTCGCGTGCATCGCCGGCGCCTGGATTTTGGCCGAGAATGCCCCCATCGTGATGCTCGCCCATCCTGCTCTAACTGTCATCGGATGGGCGCTCGTGGCCGCTGGCATTGGGCTGGGCATTTACGCCGTCATTTCCTTCTGGCGCTTCAAGACGTCCGTCATCCCCCGCCAGACGCCGAGCGCGCTCATCGACGATGGGCCCTTCCGGTTCAGCCGGAACCCGATCTATTTGGCCGACGTGATCATTCTCGCCGGGTTCGTGGTTCTGTTCGGGGGGCTGAGCGCCATCATCACCTTACCGCTGTTCTGGTGGATCATTGAGCGCCGCTTCATCCTTTCCGAAGAGGTGGTGTTGAAGGCGAGCTTCGGGGCTGACTATGACGCTTATTGCCAGGCGGTGCGCCGCTGGATCTAGGCGGCTTGGAAATCTGTAAGGTCTGCTATAGTAGACCTGTGCAACATCACTTCGGTAACGAGCTTAAAAATGGACACCACCCGCCCGCTTGTCGGCCTTCCTGCAGACACCATGGAAAAGGACGGGCTGCCCTTCCACATTCTGGGCGACAAGTATGCTGTCGCCGTATCGGACGTGGCCGGGTGTCATCCGCTGTTGATCCCCTCGCTCGGCGACCCACACGCGCTTGCTGATCTGGTGGGCGGGCTTGATGGCCTGGTGATCACAGGCTCCCCTGCCAACGTCCATCCCAGCCTCTTTGGGCATGAGCCCACTAAGGGGCATGAGCCATATGACCATCCGCGCGACGCAACGACCCTGCCATTGATCAAGCTGGCCATCGAGCAGGCCATTCCGCTCTTTTGCATCTGCCGGGGCCATCAGGAATTGAACGTGGTTCTGGGAGGCACGGTGGCCACAGAAATCCAGGACCAAGAGGGCCGCGATGATCACCGGGGCCACTTGACCGACGTCACCCAGCGTTATCTGCCGGCCCACGCGATCAAGATCACCGAAGGCGGTGTGCTGCAGAAGATCTTGGGCACCACCGAAACCATGGTCAACACTGTGCACCGGCAAGCGATAGACCGTCTGGCGGACGGGCTCACCGTTGAAGCGGTCGCTGACGACGGCACCATTGAGGCGGTCTCCATCGATGTGGCCAAGGACTTTGCGCTCTCGGTACAGTGGCACCCTGAGTACAAAGCTGCTGAGAACGCAGATTCGGTAAAGCTGTTGGAGGCTTTTGGTGCCGCTGCCCGGGCCCGCCATGCCCGCCGCCACGGCGGACCTGCCGTTGAGGCTATGCGGGCGGCAGGTGCCTAAGACACCATCGCCGGCAGTTCGCGCAGGCTGTCCAGCAGCGCGTTTGGTTTGCCCGGCATATTGTCGTCCGGCAGCCCAAACCGGTTGATCCGCGCCACCTGAAAGCCAAAGTGAGATCCGGCCTGGGCATCCCATGTGTTCGCGGAAACGAAACAGATGTTCGCCGGACCCGCCACGCTCATGCGCTCCACGGCCATCTGATAAACCCTGTTGTCCGGCTTGTAGATGCCCACATCTTCAATCGACATCACCTCATCGAGCACGGAGGTGAGAGAGGCAGAGGTGACCGCCCCGTCCAGCATCTCCGGATTACCGTTTGAGAGGATGCCGGTTTTAAGGCCCGCCTCCTTCAGCGCGGTGAGGCAATCGCGGGCATCGTCATAAGCATCCAGCTCGAAATAGAGATCCATCAAGCGCTGGCGCAAATCCGGATTGTCGATGCCATGGAACGACAACGCGTAATCCAGCGCCTCGCCGGTCACCGTCCAAAACGGGGCATGGGCGCCCATCAGGCTGCGCAGCCAGGTATATTGGAGCTGCTTGTCGCGCCACAGTTTGGACACCGCGTCAGCGTCTGGCCCGATCTCGCCTGACAGGCTGGCCACAGGGGCGTGCACGTTAAGCAAGGTCCCGTACGCATCGAACACGCATGCTTCAATTTCGCTGAACTTTTCTTGTGCCATAACCACCTCATCACAGCTTGCCCGGGCCTTCACACACTGGCGGTTTGTGATAGGGTCTTCAAGAGTTCTTTCCACCGGATGGAAGCAGCCTCATGGCACATGATCACGATCACGACCACGACCACGATCATTCCGAACTGCCGGAGATGGATTTGCGCGTGCGCG
>JBCDIP010000591.1:0-2579 GCA_038748855.1 Pseudomonadota bacterium | reverse complement strand
GCCCGCGTAAGAGAACCGTCCGCCCTTGCCCTCACCGCACGGCTGGGCTAAAGCGGATCTCTGGCTGCGCACCCGGAACCTGCGCCCCCCACCTTCATGCCGGCACCCCCGCCGGAAAGGGATACGGATGACGACCGTTCTCAATACCTACGCCGCCGGCCCCGACGAGACGGGCCACTTCGGCATCCACGGCGGCCGCTATGTGGCCGAGACCCTGATGCCGCTGATCCTGGATCTGGAGCAAGCCTATAGCGAGGCCAAGGACGATCCGGAGTTCCATGCAGAACTCACCGCACTCAACACGCATTATACGGGCCGGCCAAGTCCGCTCTATTTCGCCGAACGCCTGACCGAGTACTATGGCGGCGCGAAGATCTACTTCAAGCGCGATGAGCTCAACCACACCGGCTCGCACAAGATCAACAACTGCCTGGGCCAGATGCAGCTCGCCCGGCGCATGGGCAAGACGCGCATCATCGCGGAAACCGGCGCCGGCCAACATGGCGTTGCCGTAGCCACCGTCTGCGCCCGCTTTGGCCTTCCGTGCGTGGTCTACATGGGTGCCACGGACATTGAGCGTCAAAAGCCAAACGTTTTCCGCATGCGGCTCCTGGGCGCTGAAATCATTCCGGTCACCTCGGGCACCGGCACTTTGAAAGACGCCATGAACGATGCCCTGCGCGACTGGGTGGCGAACGTGGAGAACACCTTCTACATCATTGGCACGGCTGCGGGCCCGCACCCTTACCCGGAGATGGTCCGCGACTTCCAATCGGTCATCGGCCAGGAAACCAAAGAACAGATGCAAGCCGCCGAAGGGCGCTTGCCGGATGCGCTGGTGGCCTGCATCGGCGGCGGCTCGAACGCCATAGGCCTCTTCCATCCGTTCCTGGACGACAAGGACGTGGAGATCTTTGGCGTGGAAGCCGGAGGCCACGGCATTCCCACTGGCGAACACGCGGCCTCCCTCAATGGCGGCGAGCCGGGCGTGCTCCACGGCAACCGCACTTACTTGCTGCAGAGCGATGACGGCCAGATCATTGATGCCCATTCCATTTCCGCCGGGCTCGACTATCCCGGCATCGGGCCGGAACACGCCTGGCTGCGCGACACGGGCCGGGTGAACTACGTGTCGATCACCGATCAGGAGGCGCTTGATGCCTTCCAACTGTGTACCC
Source organism: Pseudomonadota bacterium (assembly GCA_038748855.1). Lineage (GTDB taxonomy): Bacteria > Pseudomonadota > Alphaproteobacteria > Rhizobiales > CAJQND01 > JAAEUE01. The sequence continues at coordinate 1,401 of JBCDIP010000591.1, read as the reverse complement.
AGCAGGAGGGCATCATCCCGGCTCTGGAGCCGAGCCATGCGCTGGCCTATGTGAGCAAGATCGCCCCTGACATGGATAAGGACAAGATCATCGTCATGAACATGTGCGGGCGTGGCGACAAGGATGTGTTCGCTGTGGCCGAACATCTTGGCGTGGAGATGTAGGCCATGTCGACACGTATTGAAGACCGCTTTGCCAAGTTGAAAGACGAAGGCCGCCGCGCCTTGGTGACCTTTGTTACCGCCGGTGACCCTGACACGGAAACCTCCTTGAAGATCCTGAAAGGTCTGCCCGGCGCCGGCGCTGACGTGATCGAGTTGGGCATGCCCTTCTCCGATCCCATGGCCGATGGCCCAGCCATTCAAGCCTCGTCGCAGCGGGCGCTCGGGGCCGGCCAGAACATGGCCAAGACCCTTGAGATGGTGCGCGAGTTCAGAACCGAGGATCCCGACACACCCATCGTACTCATGGGGTACTACAACCCCATCTACATTTATGGTGTGGAACGTTTTCTGGATGATGCGAAGGACGCCGGTGTGGACGGTATGATCGTGGTGGATCTGCCGCCGGAGTGTGATGAGGAGCTCTGTATCCCGTCCATGAAAACGGGCCTGAATTTCATCCGATTGGCCACGCCCACCACCGACAGCAAGAGACTTCCTGCCGTTCTCGCCAACACGTCCGGTTTTGTGTATTATGTTTCCATTACGGGAATCACTGGCACGGCCGCGCCCAAGCAGGATGACGTTCGTGCCCATGTGGGGCGGATTAAGGCTGAGACGGATTTGCCGGTTGCCATCGGTTTTGGGGTCAAAACGCCAGAGCAAGCAAAAGCTTTGGCTGAATGTGGTGATGGTGTGGTGGTTGGCTCCGTCTTTGTAGATGCAGTAAAGGCCTCTTTGAACGAGGCTGGTGAGGCTACGGACAAAACGGTTCCGGCGGTGCTTGATTTGGCCTCGGCCCTTGCAGAAGGGGTCCGCGGCGCCAATGTATAGGCGCAAAGCCGCCGCATGAGATACTAGCCGGGCCGTCCGGAAAGGAATGAACACGTGAACTGGATCACCAACGTCGTAAGACCGAAGATCAACAGTTTTCTTCGCCGCGAGATGCCGGACAACAAATGGGTGAAAGACCCAGAATCCGGGCAGATGGTCTATTTGCGCGATCTGGAGGCCAACCAGTTTGTGGTCCCAGGTTCGGGCTATCACATGCGCATGGGCGGCGAAGCCCGCCTGAAGAGCCTGTTTGACAATGGGGAATTCACCTCTATCTCCTTCCCGCAAGTGGCCTCTGATCCGCTGAACTTCCGTGACGAAAAGAAATATTCTGAGAAGATCAAACAGGCCCGCAGCAAGACCGGGCGCGATGATGCCATTCTGGCCGGCGAGGGCACGCTTGATG
>JBCDIP010000590.1:0-2579 GCA_038748855.1 Pseudomonadota bacterium | reverse complement strand
GCCCCCTTGGGTTGAGAGTTGTTTCAGCAAATCGCGAAAGGCTTGAGGGCGCCAAAACTGCTGGTGCAGGCGCGCGCGCCAGCGGTTGGGCATCTCAAAGCCAGCCAGCACCGCATCGAACAAGCCGAGATCGCCCACCTGGACCGAATAGTCTTCAAGACCGGCCGTTTCCACCGCATCGATCGCCAGAGCAAGCGTTTCTGCCTCCGCCCGCTCCCTGTCTGTTGCGCCGAAGTTCTCGACCCCAACCTGCTCAAACTCCCGAGGGCGCAACTTCGTCGTGCCGCCGCGCTGAAAGCGGAAGGCCGGGCCCACGTAGCAGTACTTGGCTGGGTCTGAGACGGTTGCCGCATGCTCCAAGTGGTAGCGGCAGGAAGGCACGGTCAAGTCAGGACGCAAGCACAGCTCATTGCCCTCAGGATCGGTGAACACAAAGGTGCGCAGGCGGATATCTTCACCAGAACGATCCAGAAAGACGTCTGCCGGCTGAAGGATTTCCGGTTCGATGTAGCGGTAGCCGGCCCCCTCAAACAGGCCGCTCATGATGGCCGACTGGCTATCCAGCGCCAAGCGCTCTTCTGGAGACTTGCCGGTCATGGATCATTAAGGCTCGTGGCGCGCCAGAACCGAACGCACAGCTTCAACAAGGTCAGCTTCCGGAACGGAAAACTGGGCTGGGCGGCCTTCGCGCCAGGCTTTATTGTCGTCGATCTCCTCGGACAGTTTGGCGCCCTCAATCAGGTCTTTGATCTGGATCTCACCAGCAGCCAGTTCATCCTCGCCCTGGATCACCACGCATGGGGCGCCGCGCTTATCCGCATACTTCATTTGCGCACGCATTCCCGATCCACCCAAATACATCTCTGCGCGCACACCGGCATTGCGCAAGGTCTGCACCATGCGTTGGTAGTCTGCCTTCCGTGACGGATCCATGACCAGAACGATAACCGGCGCAAAGACCGCATCGCTATCCAATTTGCCCAGATGATCGAGCGCGGTCATAAGGCGCGACACGCCAATGGAAAACCCGGTGGCCGGCACCTCGATACCTTTAAAGCGCGCCACCAGATCATCGTAGCGGCCACCGCCTCCAACCGATCCGAAGCGCGTGATCTCGCCGTCTTCGCCTTCGGCCTCAAAGGTCAGCTCACACTCAAACACCGGCCCTGTGTAATAACCAAGCCCCCGCACCACGGCCGGGTCGAGCATGATTCGGTCTGTGCCATAACCTGCAGCATCAAACAGACCGGCCATCTCCTCAAGCTCACTGACGCCCTCAAGGCCGATTTCGCTTTGTCCAACCACCTGGCGCAGGTTACTGAGCACGCCTGCTGACTGATCGGCGCCTGCCTCAACGAATGCAATCACCTGTTCAATCTGCTCTTCGCCCAGACCGGCACCCTTGGTGAAGTCGCCGCTCTCATCCTTGCGGCCTTCGCCCAGCAGAAGGCGCACCGCGTCCGGCCCCAACCGGTCCAGCTTATCGATCGCTCTCAGCACTGTGAGACGCTGCAGCTCGAACTCTGCGCCGTCTTGCGCGATGCCGATTTGCTCCAGCACCCCGTCCAGCACTTTGCGGTTATTGACCTTCATCACATAAGAACCGCGCGGAATACCGAGCGCTTCCATGGTATCAGCGGCCAGCATGCAGATCTCAGCATCTGCCGCAGCTGTAGGTGTGCCGACGGTGTCGGCGTCAAACTGCATGAACTGCCGATAGCGGCCCGGCCCGGGCTTTTCGTTGCGGTACACATAGCCGGCCCGATAACTGCGGTAAGGCTTGGGCAGTTGGTCATAATGCTCTGCCACATAGCGAGCCAAAGGGGCCGTCAAATCATAGCGTAAAGAGAGCCACTGCTCGTCCTCGTCCTGGAACGAAAAGACGCCTTCGTTGGGCCGGTCTTCGTCGGGCAGGAACTTGCCCAGCGCATCGGTATACTCCATCGCCGGTGTCTCCACCGGCTCAAAACCATAGAGCCCGTAAATCTCCTCGATCGTGGCCAGCATGCGTCGTTGCGCCCTCAGCTCACGGGCATCCACATCCCGCAAGCCTTTTGGCAGCCGCGCCTTGGGCCGAACCGGTTTGTTTTTCTTCGCCATTGGATTGGTCTTTAGTGCACGAGAAGAAGTAAAGTTGCGGCGGTTTCTATCTGATCGCCCGGACCGCGGCAAGGCGAACCACGCCATGAGCGCATGAGCCGCAGCCTCAGGCCTTCAGCCAGCGCTCCATGTCGCGGCGCTCTTTCTTAGTGGGGCGGCCTGCCCCGCTTTCCCTTTGGCCGAGATCGCCAGCACTGGGGGCGTCCTCTTTCTTTTCCTGCGGCGGGCTGAGGTCCTCATAGAGGGCCTGGGCCTCAGGCGCCGGACCTCTTCGTGCACCGATCGCACAGATCTTGATAACTCTAAGACGGCCATAGTGGGTGAAGGTCAAAACATCCCCAGATCCCACAAGATGGCTGGGCTTTCCAATCTTGAGCTTGTTCACGCGGAGCTTACCGCCCGATACCAACTCACTGGCCAGGGTTCTGCTTTTCACGATCCGCGAGAACCACAGCCATTTGTCGACGCGTTGGCGTTCG
>JBCDIP010000589.1:0-2594 GCA_038748855.1 Pseudomonadota bacterium | reverse complement strand
TCTGCATCGGTGCGCCGCATCTGCTGAAAGGCGAGTATTCCGAAAGCGCCTGGCCCGGCATCGATATGTACTCCATGCGTCAGCCCTTGGGCGTGGCCGCCGGCATCACGCCGTTCAACTTCCCGGCCATGATCCCCATGTGGAAAATGTGCCCGGCCATCGCCTGCGGCAATGCATTTATCCTAAAACCCTCTGAGCGCGATCCATCCGTGCCCATGCGCCTGGCGGAGCTGATGATCGAGGCCGGCCTGCCGGAAGGCATCCTCAACGTGGTGAACGGCGACAAGGTGGCCGTGGACGCCATTTTGGACAATAAGGTCATTCAAGGGGTGGGCTTTGTGGGCTCCACCGCTATTGCCGAATATGTCTATTCGCGCGGCACAGCCTCCGGCAAGCGCGTGCAGTGCTTCGGCGGCGCCAAGAACCACATGATCATCATGCCTGATGCGGACTTGGACCAGGCCGTGGATGCCCTGATTGGCGCCGGCTACGGTTCTGCCGGCGAGCGCTGCATGGCGATCTCCGTCGCGGTGCCTGTGGGCGAGGCCACGGCTGATGCGTTAGTGGAGAAACTGATCCCCCGGGTGGAAAGCCTCAAAATCGGCCCCTCCACCGACCGGGAAGCCGATTATGGTCCCATCGTCACCCAACAGGCCCTGGAGCGCGTGAGAGGTTATGTTGACCTGGGCGTGGAAGAAGGCGCCACCTTGGCCGTGGACGGCCGGGATTTCTCCATGCAGGGCTATGAGAACGGCTACTTCATGGGCGGCTGCCTGTTCGATAACGTGACCAAGGACATGCGGATTTACAAGGAAGAGATCTTTGGCCCGGTGCTCTCGGTGGTGCGCGCCAAGACCTACGAAGAAGCGCTGGATCTGCCCATGAGCCATGAATATGGCAACGGCGTTGCGATCTATACCCGCGACGGGGATTCTGCGCGTGAGTTTGCTGACCGGATCAATATCGGCATGGTGGGCATCAACGTGCCGATCCCCGTGCCGCTGGCCTACCACACCTTTGGCGGCTGGAAGCGTTCTGCCTTTGGTGATTTGAACCAGCACGGACCAGATTCAGTGCGGTTCTATACCCGCACCAAGACGGTCACCTCGCGCTGGCCGTCCGGCATGAAGGAAGGGGCGGAGTTCGTTATTCCGACAATGAACTAAGACTTCTTATGGGGTCGGCCGTCGCTGCTTGCATCCGCGCGTGGGAGGCAGATGCAGACGGTCGCACCCTCCCCCTCGTTACTCACTATGCCGGCCTGACCGCCAGACTGTTGGGCAAACCCGTACACCATGGAAAGGCCGAGGCCTGATCCTTCGTCGACGTCTTTGGTGGTGAAAAACGGATCGAAGGCGCTTTCGGCGACCGCTTTGCTCATTCCGGTGCCTGTATCGATGACCGACAGCGCGACATAGTCGCCGGCAGGAAGGTCCATCTCAACGGCCATCGCGGTCCCAGGAATTTGAACGTTCCTGCCCTCAATGGTCACTGAGCCTCCGTCAGGCATGGCGTCGCGCGCATTGAGCATGAGGTTCAGGACCGCGTTTTCAACCTCTCCATAATCGGCTTTCACAGGCCAAAGGCCCTCTTCAAAGTTGAACGTAATGTCCACATCTTCGCCGACAGAAACGGACAGGATTTCAGACATTTCCCGAACCAGTTGGTCAATTGCGATGACGTCCGTGCTCAAGGGTCGCTTTCGCGAGAAGGCCAAGAGGCGCTTAATCAGCTCTGAACCGCTTGCGGCGGCTTGAAGGATAGGGGTGATTAGCTTGGCGGGCGCCCGGCTGTTTTTCGCCAAGAGCTCCGCATTGCCCTGAACAACGGTGATGATGTTGTTGAAGTCATGCGCGATGCCACCGGTCAGTTGGCCCACGGCCTCCAGGCGCTGCGCCTGGCGGAGGCGCTGCTGAGTTTCGGAGTGATCGGCCGTCATTTGCGAGATGTCCCGGGCCAGATCGCCAATCTCGTCCTGGGCGCCCACATCGACCGGGGGCAATACCCCTTCGCGGCCATAGACCCCCACCGCCTGTCTCAGCTGGTCCAACCGCTTGATGATGGAGTTTCTGATGAACAGGTAGAGCAACACCGAAGAGACAAAGACGGAGAAGAAGTAGACGATCGAGGAATAAAACATGGAGGCAAAAATCCGCTGATCGATCACCTCCAAAATGAGGACAATATCAAGCGTGCCGATACGCCTCTTGGCTGAGCGAATTGGGGTTGAGAGCGAAGCGAACTTGCCGCGCTCGGTGCGCTCGCGTGAGACCCCATGGCGGCCATCCTTGAAGGTCTGGAGGTTTCTGGCGTCCGCGCGCTGGCCGACCCTGGACGGCATGCTGGAGACAAGTGTCACCAGCCCATCGCCGTCGGGCACATTGATGTCGATCCGCACCACATCCGGGTTCAGCCACATGGTCCTGCGGATGGCCACGAGAAGCTCATCGCGCTTCTCAAAGTCGCTGGCACTGGTGATGTCACCATCCAGCGCTTGCGCCAGCACCTTGGCGTTCCTCAGAAAGTCCTCTTCAAACAGGTGGCGCACCCGCACGAAATGGCTTGCCGCCAGAACGACAAAGACGGCAAAGGCG
>JBCDIP010000588.1:0-2594 GCA_038748855.1 Pseudomonadota bacterium | reverse complement strand
CAGGGCCACCGAGGCAATGGTCACCGCCATGGCGTAGAGCATGGTGCCGAAAGTGGCTGTAACCAAGATCAGCCAGCGCTCGCGCGGCCCCACAGCCGCGGCCGTTTCGTTGATTGGTTCTTCGGCGTACCGACGATGGTGCGCGTGGCGGCCAGAACTTGGGATACCAGCGGCGGTGCATTACGCTGATGGCCGGTATCAATGCTGACGAACACCGACATGCCGGCCCGGAGCGGCGGGTTCTTATTCACTTCGCTGGCCTTGATAGACAGGCGCACAGGCAGACGCTGCACCACCTTCACCCAGTTCCCAGATGCATTTTGCGGCGGCAGAACGGCAAACTCCGCGCCTGTGGCTGGACTGATGCTGGCCACCTCGGCGGTCCATTCAACGTCCGGATAGGTTTCCGCCACAAAAGTGGCTTTCTGGCCGGCGCGCACATGGGTGAGCTCGGTTTCCTTCAGATTCACTTCAATGTAGGCCTTGTCCGCCTGCACAATGGCAAACAACGGATCCCCGCTTTTGATGTACTCCCCCACCTCCAGGTTCATTTTGGCCACGACCCCGCCGGCCGAGGAAATCAGCTCGGAGCGCTGCAGGTCCAAATGGGCGCGGTTCAGCCTGGCTTTGGCGGCCAGATGTTTCGGGTGATCTTCGGTTTTGATGTTGGGATCCCCGCCCAGTGAGGCGAGCACGCCGTTCTCACGTTCTTTCACTGCGGCAAGGTTTCGGCCGGCTGCCAGAAGCAGGTGTTGGGCCTCATCAAGCTTGGTTTGTAAACCGATGCCCTTTGCCTTCAACTCTTCTTCCCGCTCCAACTGAGTTTTCAAAAATCGTTCACGCTCCAGGTTTACCTTAATTTCGGCGCGCACCTGCCGGAGCTCAGCCCTTTGGTTTTCGATCTCTTGGGCCACAGCAGCCAGGTTTGCCTTTGCCTCTTCCACGGCCAGGGCGAACTCGTCGCGCTCCAACTCCAAGAGCTTCTGACCCGGCGCGATCACTTCGTTTTCTTTCACATGAATCTGCTGCACCCGGCCCGAGACTTGAGCAATCACTGAGGTAATAGGCGCTTTAACATAAGCATTTTCTGTAGTTACATATCGTCCGCCCGCGTAGTAAAAGGTCAAGCCCGCCAAGATCGCCGCCCCTGGCAGAACCATCATCAGCAGAAAGCGCGTGAGCATCCGGCGCTTGCCGGAAGGTTTGGGGGCCTTGGTTTCGTCCTTGACGTCTGCGTCGTCACTCATTCTACCAACTCGCCGGTTGTGGTCTCTGCGGTGATGTCAGAAAGGTCGTCGCGCATGCGCTTAAGCATGGTACGCAGTTGCTTGCGTTCCGCCGCGCTCAGGCTGCGCACCGCTTCATCGCGGGTGACAGCGGCCAGATCGCGCATGATCTGCAATGTGGGCTGAACTTGCTCAGTGAGATAGACCCGCTTTGTCCGCTTGTCCTGCGGGTCCGCTTTGCGGGCCACCCAGCCTTTGGCCTCCAGGCGGTCGAGCAGCCGACCAACGGTCGCTTTCTCAATGTCCAGAAGTGCGGCGAACTCGCTCTGACTGATGCCCTCGTGGAAATAGAGGTGGTTCAGCACCCACCATTGCGAGCGCGTGAGGCCCAGCGGGGCCATGCGCCGGTCATACATGGTGCGCATGAGGCGTGCCACATCATGCACCAGAAAACCGATATTGCTGTCGAAATCTTCTTCCATCGGAACGCGAGGAACCATCGCTCTCAGGATAATGGTTGCCTAGGTTACTAAATTTTAGTTGCCTAGGCAACGAATATCCCGTGCGATGGATAACGTTCTCGTTATGGGGTGGTTGGAGCAAGCGTTAGCGGCGGGTTTCCAAGGCTCCTAAACCTGTCTGCAGTTCGGAGTCATTATATTAATCCTTTTTTGGAAAAGTCATACTCGCTTGATGCAGATTTGAGCTTAAGCGGCGGTTGGCACCTGTCTATCAAAGCTTCGTTAATTGGGGATCTGCACGGTGGAGTATGGATCTGACCTTGGGTGTATCTGAGGGTGATCTTTGTAAGTTGAGTATAGGCGGCATCGCCCGGAGAGTTGAGGGGAATGCACATGCGTACACTACTTGGTTTAGTGGTCTGGGGTGTTGGTATCAGCACGCTCGGTTATTATGCCCAGACGGACCATGCCAAACGCATTGAATCTGTGATCGCGAAGGAAGCAGCCGAAAGCGCATCACACACCACACACACTATCAAGACCAGGGTCTCTGGGCGCGACATCACGGTGAGCGGCATGGCCGACACCGAGGAAGAGCGTGACCGCATTGTTGCGGCGCTGGGACGGGTTCGCGGTGGTAGGATTGTGATCAGCCGGCTGAATGTTCTTGAGCGGGCGGAGCCATACAGCTTCTACGCCAGCAAGTCAGATGAGGGCCTGTCCTATGAAGGCAACGTGCCCACCAGCCGGGCCCGTCTGGAGTTCGCCTCCAAGCTGGGTACCGCCAAGCTGCACCGCGCGTCTGGCATGCCCGACGCAGCATGGCCTCGCGCCGTGTTCCAGGGGGTTGCGGCTTTGAAGCTTGTGCGTGAGGGCAACTTTGAGATTACCGGCCGCACCATGACCT
>JBCDIP010000587.1:0-2606 GCA_038748855.1 Pseudomonadota bacterium | reverse complement strand
CTCCCGGTTTGGACCATAGCCTTCCTTCAAGCGGTCTGGGATGTGGATATCGGCTGATCTGCCGACAGAGTTCAAATACTGCAACAGGAGCGTTGAAGATGTGGTGCCATCCACATCGTAGTCGCCAATAACGGCAATCTGCTCCTTGTCTTTTATGGCCTTCGCAATCCGGGCGGCGGCCTTATCCATGTCCTGCAATGAGCTTGGGTCGGGCATGAGAGAGCGCAGGCTTGGCGCCAGAAACTCCTCAGCGCCCTCCGCCAACACATCGCGTCCGGCCAAGACGCGGCCGAGGAGCTCAGGCAGCCCCGTTCTCTGGGATATGGCTTCGGCGTTGCGCGGCGAGAGCTCTCTTGGCATCCAGCTGCGGCCGGATACCGACTGTTCAACCTCTAAGAAGAAGCGTTTCTCAGGCGTGCTCATCACCGGCCTGGATCAGGCAAACTTATCAGCCCTATGCTGCGCCTTAATCCACCTTTGGGTTCCACTGGCTGCCCGCATCACCAGGGTTTCCGTCGTGATGGTGCCATTGTTGAACTTGACCCCCTGCAGCATGGACCCAGACGTGACGCCAGTTGCAGAGAACAGAACATCGCCGGCCACCATCTCATTCATCGTGAACTTGCGCTCAAAATCCTCTACCCCCATCTTGGCCGCACGGGCCTTCTGCTCAGTGCTTGAAGTCACCAGACGGCCTTGCATCTGTCCGCCCGTGCAGCGCAATGCGGCAGCTGCGAGCACACCCTCCGGCGCACCGCCAATCCCCATGTAGATGTCGACACCGGTATCTTCCGGCTTGGTGGTGGCAATGACGCCGGCCACATCACCGTCGGTGATCAGCAGAACGGATGCATCTACACTGCGCACCGCATCGATGATCTTGGCATGCCGTGGCCGGTCAAGAATGCAAGCTGTGATCTCGCTGGTCGCAACGCCTTTGGCATCGGCCAACCGGCGGATGTTCTCTTCAGGCGGCTCATCCAGGTCCACCAGATCGGGCGCGTAGCCACCACCGATGGCAATTTTCTCCATGTAGGTGTCTGGCGCGTGCAGCATGGTGCCGCATTCGGCCATGGCAATCACGGTCAGCGCGTTCGCCATAGCCTTTGCGGTCAAGGTTGTGCCCTCCAGCGGGTCCAGCGCGATGTCCACCTTGGGGCCTTTTCCGGTGCCCACCTTCTCACCAATGTAGAGCATCGGCGCTTCATCGCGCTCGCCCTCGCCGATCACCACGGTGCCGTCAATATCCAACCCGTTCAGTTCAGTGCGCATAGCATCCACGGCAACCTGATCGGCGGCCTTTTCATCTCCCCGGCCCCTCAGGCGCGCCGACGCCACGGCTGCGACCTCCGTGACCCGTGCCAATTCGATCGCCAGTTCCCGCCCAAGCGTTGATTTTGTTTCAGCCATTTCTACTCCCTGCCCTCGGTCTGCCCCTGCTTACGCTCAAAAGCGTTCTATCCTTATGACACGCGGTTTGCTTGCCAAATGACCGCCATTCTCGATTTCGTCAAGCGCCGTTCTCACGTCGCTCTCCATTGTATCGTGGGTGATAATGATGAACGGTGCGGTTTCGCGTGGCGCACCTCTCTCGGCCGTATCGGATGTATGCTGCATGATGGAGGCCAGGGAAATGTTCTGGTTGGCCATGTGCTGGGCAACCGATGCCACTTCACCCGGACGGTCAAACAGCTCCAAAGCGATGTAATAGCCACCTGCGTGCGCCCGCATTCGGGCGCGCTTGTACGGTTTCAGCATGCTCACCGGAAGTCCGAGCGGCGGCATCACATTGCCACGTGCAACGTCTATAATATCTGCCATGACCGCCGATGCGGTCGGGCCAGCCCCCGCGCCAGCGCCTTCCAGAATCAGTTCGCCCACGCTGTCGCCTTCAAGGCCGACCGCATTGAACACACCTTCCACTTCGGCAATGTTGGAGCCTTTCGGCACGAGGGTCGGGTGGACCCGCTGTTCAATGCCATCCTCTGTTTCCACCGCCACCCCCAGCAGCTTGATCTTAAAGCCCAGATTGTCGGCCGCTTTGATGTCCTGCAAGGCAATGTGCTCGATCCCCTCCACATAGATGGCGGAGAAGTCGATCTCGCGGCCAAATGCCAGGGATGTCAGGATGGCGAGTTTGTGGGCAGCGTCAAAACCGCCAATATCAAAGGTCGGGTCAGCTTCTGCGTAGCCCAGTGCTTGGGCCTCGGCCAATACATCGGCAAAATCACGGGCCTCATTTCTCATCTTGGTCATGATGAAATTGCAGGTGCCGTTCATGATGCCGTAAACCCGGCTGATCTGGTTGGCTGTGGCGCTCTCGCGAATGGTTTTGACGATCGGTATGCCGCCGGCCACCGCGGCTTCGAAGTTGAGAGCGACCTTGTTCTCTTCTGCAAGTTTCGCCAATTCATTGCCGTGCATGGCAAGCAGCGCCTTATTGGCTGTCACCACATGCTTGCCTGCCCGCAACGCGGCCTCAACCGACGACTTGGCCGGTTCACCCTCACCGCCCATGAGTTCCACGAACACATCCACATTCTCAGAAGCTGCCATGGCCTCCGGTGAGGCAGACCAGGTGATGCCGGACAGATCCACACCACGGT
>JBCDIP010000586.1:0-2620 GCA_038748855.1 Pseudomonadota bacterium | reverse complement strand
CGTGGGCGCTGACCCTTTGGCACTGAATTGTCGAGGAACTCGTAATGCACCTTCTTCTTGGTGTTGAGCGCCCAGGTGAAGAACAGATCGGGCATGCCCGAATAGGCCTCCACATTGTGGTCCAGCAGATCGTCCACGGCCTTATAGCGGCCATACTCAAGGCCGCGGCCCCAGGCTCTCTCCACTGTGGCTTCCGGTGGGGTGATCATGAAGAACATGTAGACCAAGTCGCCAAAGCGGGTGAGCAAGCGTCCGCCCGCTTCGCCGCCGGGGGAGGCAAAACTGTCAAACCGGAAGCGGTCGATCAGAAGGTGAGGGATTGCACCGGCCGCGGCTTTGTCGGCCATATAGCGGTCCAGCTTCTTGTCGATGATCTCAAGCTCATGTCCCGTTAGCATGCCGGCATACTTAGAGGCTTCTCCCAAGCTGTCGTAATCGAGCAGATACTTGCGCCAGATGTCTGGACTGATCAGGGCAAAGTCTTGCCAGGTCACGCCAATGCGGGCAGCCAGTTTCTGCTGTAAGGGCCTGAGCGTGCTCTTGCCGGCGGCGGAGGCCCCTTTCACATTCATGATGACCGGCTTTTGCTGGACGGGAAGCGGGGTGAACCCTTCACTGTCGACCGCGGCCTGGAGGATGGGTTCCAACATCTGGCCAATGAGCTCGCTACCATAGCTGTTGCAGGTAAATGTGAGGGCGATCTGGGTGACGAGGTCCTTGCTTCCCATCAGGCGTCCGCGTTTTGCGGCAATTGCGGTGACCGTCTTGATCAGGGCGTCATAAGCGGCCTGCGTCTCTCCTTCTGTTTGTTGGTCTCTTAGGCTGTGCCACTGCCCTAAGGCTTCCGTAAGTGGATCTGGAGCCGGGGGCGGGGCTTTTGGCTTTTGGGCGCCGAACAAGCGTTGAAAGAAGGAGGGCTGCGCCAGGGGAGCAGGCTCAGCCGGGGCCGCGCGAAACGCCGTCTCTTCAAGCTCGCGCTCAAGGAGAACCTGAACCCGCAGGCACATCCCGTCGAAGGCCTGGACGATGTCCGGCAGCTTCGGGGCCGCATGCTTGGTCAGGATGGTGTCTGTGATGGAACGGAAGTTGATGCCCAAATCCCCGTAGTGGGAGCCGTCAGGAACAGACAGGTTGGCCATGACCCGGATCAGCGTTTCATGCACCAAAAGCCGCTCAGGCCTAAAGCGCACCAAGTCCTTCTCCGGCAGGCCCGTGAAGTCGCTCAGTTCTTTGACGCCCGCAAGGTCGGTGGAGGCGTTCTCGGGCTGGTAGAGAGTGGACAGCGGCAGGTAATGCTGCGGGATTGTAGAGTTCAATCCCGGATTCCAAGGCCCATAGCCATCGGTTGTAACCGCTTCGCTCATCGACTGTGGAACCCCGCGCGCAGTGGGTTGAAGGTTGGAGGTCTCTGGTGTATGGTATACCAGATACATGGATGCTTGTCGATCCACCGCCCGGTGGGTCGGACGAGCGTTCGAGCCTCATTTTCTGCAGCAGAGTGTGCTTATGGCCGGCAAATTGACATTGAAGCCCGTCGATCTGAATTTCAGCCTCAAAGACCATATTTATGAGGTGCTTAAGGACGGCATCACGAGCATGAACATCTATGCCGAGGGGGCCGATCTGCGCCTTGAAGAGCGCAAGATGTCTGAAGAGTTGGGCATTTCCCGCACGCCTGTGCGCGAGGCGCTGGCGCGGCTTGAGCAGGAAGGCTTTGTAGAAATCCAGCCGCGCAAGGGCGTCTTCATCAAGCGCAAGTCGTTGGATGAGATCTTGGAGATGATCGTGGTTTGGGCGGCGCTGGAAAGCATGGCGGCGCGCATGGCGACCATCAATGCCAGCGACAAGGAGATCGGCTCTTTAAGGAAAATGGTCACCGAGTTCGGCAAGGATGAGGCGGCCGCGCACTTAGATGAGTACTCAGAGGCCAACATTCAGTTCCACCAGCGGATACTGGAGATCTCAGGCTGCAAGATGCTGAAAGACATTGCCGACGGGCTGTTCCTGCACATGCGGGCGATCCGCAACCGGGCCATGGCCGAAGGTGACCGGGTGAAACGCTCGGTGGTTGATCACATGCATATTATTGAAGCGATCGAGGACAGGGATGCAGATCTCGCCTCAGAGCTCGTGCGTGAGCACACGCTTCGCCTGCACGCCCATGTGCGGCGCACGTGGACCGAATTTGTGGGCACGACGGACAAAACACTAGACATGAACTCAGGCGCTTAAGGAGAGACCCTATGGCAGCGGTAGCGACGGACACATTGCCGAACACACAAACAGACGGGAGCAGCGTTTCTGAGGCCGCCCCTGAGCCGCAGGCTCTGACCGACGGGTTTCATCTGGTGATTGATGCGCTGAAGCTGAATGGCATCAACACAATCTACGGTGTGCCAGGCATTCCGATCACGGATCTGGGCCGGCTCGCACAGGCAGCAGGCATGCGGGTTCTTTCGTTCCGTCATGAACAGCATGCCGGCTATGCCGCTTCGGTTGCCGGGTATCTGACGCAGAAGCCGGGCATTTGCCTCACCGTTTCTGCTCCGGGTTTTCTCAACGGTTTGACGGCCCTTGCGAATGCCACCACGAACTGCTTCCCGATGATCCTCATCAGCGG
>JBCDIP010000585.1:0-2626 GCA_038748855.1 Pseudomonadota bacterium | reverse complement strand
GCGGGTGGTGAACAACTATTTTGCAAATATCTATGGCCAGATTGCCCACCTGCTGCCCGAACGCCCGTCAAGTGAAGCGCGGGCAGCCCCCCTGGTGGACTTGGTGCGGCACTATTCGTTCTTAAGCCTGACCGGCGCGCCGCTGATCGCGCACACGGTGGCCGCGGACAAATAACCTTACGGCCCCATCCAATCGAGCGGGCAAATCTCGGCGCTGCGTCCTTCAAAGTTCCAGTTGCGACCAAAGGCACGGAACCGGGATTTGTTGGCGCGGCTGACGATGATTTCCGGCGAAATCCAATATTGCGAGTTGTTGATCACCGTGTGGTTGTCCGGTGAGGTGCCAGGGATCGGCTCGATCTCACCCTCGATGATCTTGGGGATCTTGAAGCGGCGTATGGCGCCTTCCGTCTCGTAGCTCACCGGCGCCTGATGCACGCCCAGGAACTTGCCCACCATGATGGAGAGCACACGAGTGGTGCCCTTGGCGCTGCCGGACATGATCTTGGTGATGGCTTTGAGCTGATAAATGTCGGCCCGGTCGTCCACATAGACGCCGGCGGTCCAGTTGCCGCGGCTCATCATGCCGGGGATTTCCAGGATCAGTCCCAGATTGAGGCCGGACAGCGGCACGTCGCCATAGTGGCCTTCGTCAATGCGCACCCCGCCCCAGGTTTGGCAGTGGCCCTCCGTCGGCGGATGCAAACCAAGAGAGAGCACGCAAGGACAGAACACCGTACAATTACAGCTCAACATCAGCTCGCCCTTCAGGGCCCAGGGTTCGATCGCTGCCATTAATAAGCTCCCTCTCTCATTACGCTCATTCTAAACCATCGGGGCAAGCAAGAGACCGGCCCCAAAGAGGATCAAAACAATCCCCGTTCCATAAACCACCGGCTTGGGGTTGGGTACTGTTTTTTCAAGCACCATCACCGCGGCCAGAGCCGCCATCCAAAACAGGTTCATCAAACCGGCCACAAACATCACCGCCATCAGCGCCCAGCAGCACACAAGACAGATGACGCCCTGGGCAAGTCCAAGCTTGAACACACCCCAGTCGTCATCGCGCCAATTGGCCATGAACCAGGTGAATGGACGGCGACATTTGGAAAGGCACTGGTGCTTTGTGGGCGTGAACTGCCACGCCCCGGCCCCAATCAAGACCAGCCCGCCCACCACCGGATGCAGCAGAGACATCTCAGACGATAGCGCACCCGCGGCAGACAGCGCGCCCTGGACCAGGCTCGCGGCCAACGCGAAGGCAAGCCACACGGCCATATAGCCGGCGATCAGCACGCTGGGGCTCACCACGTCCATCTGTTTGGCTTTGGCCGCGCCGGCAATGTCCATATAGGTGGCCAGCAACGGCGCACCGGCCGGCAACATCATGGCAAACGCCATAGCCGCCCACATGACGGAGGCCATGGCAAAATCGGTGCCGGTCCACACTCCGGTAGAGACCGTGCACAGCGAGGCGATCAGCTGCAATGCATAAGACGAGCTTCCCACGCCGCCCTGAACGGCAGCCATTGTGGCCAGGAAGGTCCATCCGGCCGTTACAAGGACGGCAATGCCGGCCCAGGCAAGCGGACGCGGATCGTCAACCCAGCGGCGCATCCAGCCTTCGTGATAAGGGTTTGTGTCGCTCAAGCTAGCTTCCTTTGAACTCTGCCGGGCGTTTTTGCAGGAACGCATCAACCCCTTCGCGGAAATCGTCCGATGCGGCCAGCGCGCCCTGCAGCTTACTTTCCAGATCGAGCTGCTGGTCGAGCGTGTTGACGGCGGCCGATGTGATGGCATCACGCGCGCTCAAGTAGGCCTTGGTGGGTCCTTTTGCCAGTTTGGCGGCGAGCTTGGCCGCTTCGTCCTGGAGGGCGTCATCGGCCACCACCTTCCAGATCATGCCCCAGCTTTCGGCCTGTTCGGCGCTGACCGGGTCGGCCAACAAAGACATCCCGCGGGCGCGCGCTGGGCCTGCTAGCTTCGTCATGGACCAGGTCCCGCCGGCATCAGGCATCAGTCCGATGCGCGCAAAGGCCTGAAGGAACGATGCGCTTTCACTCGCCAGCACGATATCGCAGGCGAGCGCCACATTTGCTCCGGCTCCAGCCGCGATGCCGTTGACGGCGCAGATCACCGGATAGCTTGCTCCGGCCAGCCGGCGCACCAGCGGGTTAAAATCGCTCTCAAGCGTATAGGACAAATCCACTTCGCCGCTGAAATCCAGATCCGCCAAATCCTGTCCTGCGCAGAAGGCCCGCCCCTCGCCGGTAAGCACCAGAACTCGCGTTCCAGCGGCATCTACCTTGTCCAGGCAGTCGCGAATTTCCGCGTGCATGGCCGCGGTCAAACTGTTGAGCTTGTCAGGCCGGTTAAAGCTCAGCTTTGCGATGGCGCCATCTTGCTCGTAAAGGATTGTTTCATAGGCCATTTGTGGCTCGCTCCTGGCGGGTTTGCGCGCACCCTAACAGACCGGCGGAAAGAGGCAAGCACGTCCTCGCCCACCCAACGGGAAACGGCCGGGCGCAAGGCCCGGCCGTCTTGGTTTTGGGTTGAGTTTTCGTTTGAAGGAAAACTACTTCACTTTCTTGATCTCGCCGCTTGCCAGCTTCTCCTGGTAATCGGC
>JBCDIP010000584.1:0-2628 GCA_038748855.1 Pseudomonadota bacterium | reverse complement strand
GCAAGCTATTGCTCGATTTATGCGCTTCGGACGGCTCCTTGAGTGTGTTATCTGACATGTGCTCATCGTAACATCCCTTTTCTGTCACGAACACATCCTTCTTTTGATAGAGAAACCTGCATGTCCCAAAAGCTTGAAATCGATATCGCCGTCCAACGTAAAGACCCGTTTGGAAAGTATTCCGAACCTGCCTATTCCGGTGTGGTCAGCTTCTTGCGCTCCAAATATACCAAAGAGCTGGACGGGGTGGACATCGCGGTGACCGGCGTTCCGTTCGACACCGCCGTGACCCACCGGCCGGGCACACGGTTCGGGCCGCGAGCCATCCGCACCGCCTCAACGCAGATCGACTGGGACAGCCCCTATAACTGGGATTTTGACGTGCGCGATAAAATGTCAGTCGTCGACTATGGCGACATGCTGTTCGACCATGGCCGCCTGGACGAGGTGCCCGGCCTCATCGAGCAGCACATATCCGGCATCCTGGAGAAGGCGAAGACCACGCTGACCTTCGGCGGGGACCATTTCATCACCTATCCCATCCTGAAGGCTTATGCGGCCAAGCACGGGCCCTTGTGCCTCCTCCAGTTCGATGCCCACACCGACACATGGAATGATGAGGGCGGGGAGGACCGCATTGATCACGGCACCATGTTCTACCACGCGGTCAAACAAGGGCTGATCGAACCAGCACATTCCGCCCAAGTGGGCATCCGCACCAAGAACGCAGACACCATGGGCATCAACATTATTGATGCCAACGAGGTGCACCGCGAGGGCCCGGAGGCCGCTGCAAAGAAGATCAAGGAGATCGTAGGCGATCGCCCGGTCTACCTCACTTTCGATATTGATGGCTTGGACCCGGCATACGCGCCCGGCACCGGTACGCCGGTGATCGGCGGGCTCACGCCGTATCAGGCCATGACCATGCTGCGGCAGATTGCCGGGATCAACTTGGTGGGCATGGATGTGGTAGAGGTGGCACCGGCGTATGACACCGCCGGCATCACCGCACTGGCCGGTGCGACCATTGCCTTTGAACTGTTGTCCTTATACGCCTATCCACATATCGATCATTCGTAAGGAAACCCGCCCCATGTTGTCCAACTCCGCAAAAGAGCTTTGGGAACTCGACCGCAAACACCATCTGCATCCCTGGCAGCATTTTGATAGCTTCGCTGACGAAGGCGCCTTGCTGATCGACCGGGCTGAAGGTTGCTACATCTATGGGGCTGAGAAGGGCGAGCGCTACTTCGATGCGGTAGGCGGCCTGTGGTGCACCCAGATCGGCCAGGGCCGCAAGGAGATGGCTGACGCCATTGCCGATCAGGTGATGAAGCTCGCCTATTCCAGCCCCTTCACCGATATGGGCAACACGCCATCTGCGGAACTGGCTGGCCGCTTAGCTCAGATGGCGCCCGGTGACCTCAACCACATGATGTTCACCTTGGGCGGCTCAGAGTCCAACGACACCGCCTACCGGCTGATCCAGTTCTATCAGCGCAGCCGCGGCATGCCGACCAAGCGCCACATCCTCTCGCGCAAAGGCTCCTACCACGGCACCACGCACATTTGCGCCTCCATCGCCGGGAAGGCGGCTGACCGGGTGCCGGAATTTGAGTACATCTCCGACATTGTCCACCATCTGTCCTACCCCAACTTCTACAGGGCGCCGGAAGGCATGAGCGAGGCGGAATTCCTCGACTTTCTGGTGCAAGAGTTGGAGGACAAGATCCTTGAGCTTGGCCCGGACAACGTGGCGGCGTTCTTTGCCGAACCGATCATGGGGGCAGGGGGCGTGATCGTTCCGCCCGAGGGTTACCATAAGCGCACCCATGAGGTTTGCCAGAAGCACGACGTGCTCTACGTGCACGATGAAGTGGTGACCGCGTTTGGGCGCCTGGGCCACTGGTTTGCTTCAGAAGATGAGTTCGGCATCGTCCCGGACATCATCACCTGCGCCAAAGGCCTCACGTCCGGTTACCTGCCGCTGGGCGCAACCATCTACTCCGACAAGATCCACGAGGTGATCGCCGCACCGGATCAGAACCGGCTTTTCACAAATGGCTACACATATTCCGCCCATCCCGTGTGCTGCGCAGCGGCGCTGAAGAACCTGGAGATCATGGAGCGCGAGGACGTTCTGGCCAATGTGATGGATGTGGGCGCCTACTTCGAAGAGCGCCTGCAGAGCCTGGCTGAGCTTCCCATCGTGGGCCAGGTGCGCGGCAAGAAGATGATGATGTGCGTTGAGAACGTGGCCAACAAGGAAACGCGCGAGCTCTTTTCTGAGGAGATCAACATCGGTAAGCGCATAGCCAATGCCTGTGACGACATGGGTCTGATGGTGCGTCCCATTGTGCACCTGAATGTCATGTCCCCGCCGCTCATCATGACCCGCGATGATGTGGACTTCGTGGTGGAGACCTTAGGCAAGGGCATTATGAAGGTCACCGATGAACTCATCGCCAGCGGCGAGTGGGCCGGCTGACGGACGGGTGCCATGGCAGACGTTCTGGTAGCGGCCCTTTATAAGTTTGTCGCCTTGCCCGACTATGAGGCGTTGCGTGCGCCCTTGCAGGCGGCGTGTGAGCGCGCCCGTGTCATGGGCACGCTTCTGCTGGCGCG
>JBCDIP010000583.1:0-2628 GCA_038748855.1 Pseudomonadota bacterium | reverse complement strand
GTCTATGCCCACCCCACCCAGTTTGCCGGCCAGAGCGCCGCTGAGAAGGCAGGCGTCTTATCAGACGTGCTGAAAACTGCCGGGGTTGATGCGGCGGTTCTGACCACGCCGGAATCTCTTGCCTGGGCCTTTAACCTCAGGGGCTCCGATGTGCCTCATACGCCGATCTGTCTGGCCTTCGGCATATTGCTGAAAGATGGGCCCGCAAGGATCTATCTCGACAAGGCGCGCCTGGAAGAAGATCTGCTGCGCCAGTTGGAGGGATTGGCTGAGATCCGGCCCGCAGACGCATTTGCAACCGATCTGGGCTCGTTCTCCGGTCAGAAAGTACTGATTGATCCAGCCTGGTGTGCCATGGCTGTGAAAACCGCCCTGAAGGTCGGCGGCGCGGAGATCATCACCGGCGCCGACCCGTGTCTATTGCCCAAGGCGATCAAGAACCCTGTGGAGCAGGAAGGGGCGCGGATTGCGCATGTGCGCGATGGAGCGGCCATGGTGAAGTTCCTGCATTGGCTTGAGCGCGAAGCACCATCCGGTGAAATCACGGAGATAGATGCGGCGACGAAGCTAGAGGGCTTCCGGGTTGACACGGGTGTATTGAAGGAAATCAGCTTTGACAGCATTTCCGGCGCCGGCGAGCACGCGGCCCTGCCCCATTACCGAGTGAGCGAAGCGTCAAACCTGACGCTTAAGCCTGGCACGCTTTATCTTATAGACAGCGGAGCCCAGTATCAGGACGGGACAACGGACATTACTCGCACGGTGGCCGTTGGGACGCCCAACGCTGAAATGTGTGACCGCTACACCCGGGTTCTCAAAGGCCACATCGCGATTGCCACGGCTCGATTCCCCAAAGGCACCAACGGAGCACAGTTGGACACGCTTGCCCGTCTCGCATTGTGGGAAGCCGGGTTGGACTTTGATCATGGCACTGGCCACGGTGTGGGCAGCTTTCTATCCGTCCACGAGGGTCCTCAGCGCATCGCCAAAACCGGATCTGTTGCCCTTGAGCCAGGCATGATTTTGTCCAACGAGCCGGGCTACTACAAGCAAGGTGCCTTCGGCATCCGGATTGAGAATCTGGTGATCGTCAGCGAGACGCCAATGGGCCCTGGCGAAGAGCGCGAGATGTATGCATTTGAAACAATTACGTTTTGCCCAATCGATACGTCTGTGATCGATCTTGCGCTATTGAGCGATGCGGAATTGGATTGGCTGAACGCCTACCACGCCGAGGTGCGGGCCAAGCTCTCTGCCGGGCTTGAGGGGGCTGATCTGGCCTGGATGGTGGACGCTACGGAACCTTTGGCCCGCTGAGCCCTTCACTGTCGCTGCGGTTTGAGCCGCGGCGAAATTTCCGGTGAAAAACTCTTCGCAATCCTTGCTTTTTTGCAACAGGTTCGGTTTGACAGCCCGTCGGCAAAACGCCAATATGCAGCTTTCCAGAGCGTCCTGGGGTGGGGCTGCGCTCGGAAAAATCATGAAGTTGGCAAACGGATGCTTATCGAGGCACATGCGTCCAAGGACGCAGCATCCTATGTGGGTGGGGCCTAGGCTATGGCATACGTACTCTCAGTCTGTCCGCGTGGATAGGTGTAGATAGTTCCGGTGGCCAAGAAACAGCATATCATCCCAACTGAGATCATCACCGTGGCGGGCTATTCACTCTCTGCGATGTTGTTGGTATTTGCTTGCGCGCTTTACCTAGGCTGGTTGCCCTCTAATGCCAAACAGCCCGACAGCGCCCAACAGGAAGCGCTGAAGCCTCAGATACCTGTGATCAAATCGCCGGACGCTCCGCCTAAAGTGAAGGTTGTGGAACCGGAGCCAGAAGAACCGCCGGCGCAGGAACAGCCCGCCAAGACGGCAGACGTGCAGGATCCGACCGAACCGCTGCCGGAGCCTGAGCCATCTGCACAAGAACCGGAGGACCTGCCGGAGCTCCCCGCCGTGCAGCCACCGTCCGCAGAGGCGGAGCCGTCGAAGAGCGCACGCATTGAGCCACGGGAGCACCACGCGCCTGAGCCCTTCGCCATCCAAGAGCCCGCACCAGATCCTACGCTTCCCGAAACGGTGTCAGAAGACCCTGAGCGCGCAGTTGAAGAGGTGCCGACCGGTCCTGAAGATGCGGCAGAACCGGCCGCCGATCCGTCCACCGATGCACCCAAAGCGGACACGCAAACCGCCGAACTCACGCCTGAGCCGGAGCCCAGCCGGACCGGCAGCAAAGACGAAGGCCGCGAAGCTGAAACACCAGAGGCTAAAGAGGCATCACCCCCGGAGGTGCGGGTCATTGCGCCGCCTTCCGTGACTGAGCCACCGAAAAAGACCCCTTCGGTGGTGATACGCATTCCCTCAAGCACACCGGATGAGGTTGAGGAAAAGCTAGAAGATCGTGTGGCGGTGCCGCGTCCTAAGCCTTCGCCGCGAAAAACCGCAGAGGTGCCGGAAGCAGAGACTGAACCCAGAGTGCGGGTGATCGTGCCTCCTGTTGAACCGCTTGCGCCCCGGCCCAAGCCGAAAACCGTGATCCGCATTCCCGCTCCGCCTGAAGAGGCGCCAAAGAAAAATGCTCTTACAACGCAGCCCACCGAAGAGGCCACTCCTCGCCCGCCTGCGGAGGAGCAG
>JBCDIP010000582.1:0-2659 GCA_038748855.1 Pseudomonadota bacterium | reverse complement strand
GTCCCGCACAATCAAAGGTGCGGTTCTAGAGGAGGAAAAGACGGGATGAGCCTCAAACCAAAAGAAGACTACGCGGCGGACCGCAGCAGCCTTGATCCCATAGAGATCGCCAGCCGCGACCAGATTTCCGCCCTCCAGCTGAAACGCCTGAAAACCACCCTCACCCGGGCCTACGAGAACGTGCCGCACTATAAGCAGGCTTTTGATGGCGCAGGCGTTCATCCCGATGATGTGACATCTCTGGAAGATCTCGCCAAATTCCCGTTCACAGTTAAAGAGGACCTGCGCCAAAACTACCCGTTCGGCATGTTTGCGGTGCCCACAAACCAGCTTGCCCGCATTCACGCCTCCTCCGGCACCACGGGCAAGCCCACTGTTGTGGGCTACACAAAGAATGATGTGGACATGTGGGCCGAGTGCGTCGCCCGCTCCATGCGCGCTTCGGGCACCCGGCCCGGCGACATGATCCATGTGGCCTACGGCTATGGCCTCTTCACCGGCGGCCTGGGCGCCCACTATGGGGCAGAGAAGCTGGGCTGCACGGTTATCCCCATCTCCGGCGGCATGACCCCGCGCCAGGTGCAGCTGATCGTGGATTTCCAGCCGCGGGTGATCATGGTCACCCCGTCCTATTTGCTTAACATTCTCGATGAAATGGAGGCCCAAGGGGTCAACCCAGAAGACACCGCGCTTGAAATCGGTATTTTCGGCGCAGAACCCTGGACCAACGAAATGCGGGCCCAAATCGAAGCCCGCGCGCATTTCCATGCAGTAGACATTTATGGACTGTCGGAAGTGATTGGCCCAGGCGTGGCCAATGAATGCATAGAAACCAAGGATGGTCTGCACATCTGGGAGGATCATTTCTATCCCGAGGTCATCGATCCGGACACGGGCGCAGTGCTGCCGGAGGGCGAGCTTGGGGAGCTGGTGTTTACCTCGCTCACCAAGGAAGCTTTTCCGATCATCCGCTACCGCACCCGCGACCTTACCCGCCTCCTGCCCGGCACGGCCCGCTCCATGCGGCGGATGGAGAAGGTCACCGGCCGCTCAGACGATATGTTGATCGTGCGCGGCGTCAACGTCTTCCCCACCCAGATTGAGGAGCAGATCGTCAAGATTGAAGCGCTTTCGCCCCACTGGCAGATCGAACGGGTCAAGCAAGGCAACATGGAAGGTCTCAGGGTCCATTGCGAAGCCAACCCGACAAGCGCCGGCGAAGACGAGCGCACAGCCGCCGCTGCGGCACTTGTGAAGACCGTAAAGGACTTCATCGGCATCAGCGTGGAGGCCCTTGTGCATGAGCCAGGCGGCGTGGCGCGTTCTGAAGGCAAGGCCCAGCGCGTGGTGGACAACCGGTGAGTGTGGCAGAAGCCGATAACCCCGTGACCGGGCAGATCGAAGATCTGTTGGAGCGCGTGCGCCCAAAGGCGAACTCGCTCATCGTCACCGTCTTAGGCGATGCCATCATGCCCAGAGGCGGAAGCATTTGGCTCAGCGACCTGATGGGGCTCATGAGCCTTTTTGGACTATCGGACCGCTTGGTCCGCACCGGTGTCTACCGGCTCTCCCAAGAAGGCTGGCTCACCTCGCGCAGTGTTGGGCGGCGGGCGCAATATAGCTTGAGCGAGGCCGGTTTTGCCCAGTTCATGGCCGCCGGCACGCGCATCTATTCCACGGCCCTCCCCCGCAGCACAGACACATGGACCCTCGTTCAAGGCACGCCCGATATCTCCCAGACCGAGCGCCAATCCCTGCGCCGCCGGCTGAGGTGGCACGGGTTTGGGCAGATCAGCACCACGCTCATGGCTCTGCCCGGTCCAGAGCCGGAAGGGCTCTCGGTCGATCTTAAAGCGGAAGATCTGGATAAGAAGGTGCTCATCTTCCGATCAGAACTGGCCGGCCAGAACGCTCAAGCGAATATGAAGGCGGCGGCAGCCGCAGCCTGGCCTCTGGATGAGTTGAACCGCGACTACGCAAACTTCGTGGACCTCTTCAGCGGGCTAGACCACGGTGAGCTCAGCACGCACACGCCGAGCGCCGCTTTTGCCTTGCGCGTGCTGCTCATCCACGAATACCGCAGGATCTTGCTGAAAGACCCGCATTTGCCCGCAGATCTCCTGCCTGAGCCCTGGATGGGGTCTGAGGCCTTTAGGTTGAGTGCCAGCCTCTACAAGCAAGTGGCGGAGAAATCGGACACGTTCCTCAACCTACACACGGCCGAAGACCAGACCGATCCCCCCGCCTTATCAGAGGATTACTGGTACCGCTTTGGCGGCTTACGCTAGCCATCAGGCTCGTTGACCGAGCCCTCCCGGCCACCGCAGAACCGCTTGCACGAACCCTTGCGCATCGCTCGCAATCTCTTCAGCGACCGAGAATGGCGTAGGCCACGGGCGATCAAGGGTGGCTTCCACCTCATAGCGATTGAAATCCAAGATCGCATCGTGCTTGAGCGCCAAATGCTGCATCTTTTCATTCTCTTTAAGACACATCATGTGGAGGCTCTTTACGCCCCTGTTCTGGGCGGCGGCCACCACCCGGTCCATAAGCGCAGCGCCAAGCCCTTGGTCCTGCCAGGGCTGCTGAACCGAGAACGCCGCTTCAGCGCTGGCGGGCCAATCGTCAAGCAGCCCCCTGAGTTCACCAATTGCGCGCG
>JBCDIP010000581.1:0-2662 GCA_038748855.1 Pseudomonadota bacterium | reverse complement strand
GGGCCATCGCCTTCTCGCGCGAGGCGGCGGAGGCCTATGGCCTGCCGGACGAGGCGTTCGGGAAGCCCGGCAAGATCAACGCCGCCGCGACCGAGCATCTGGCAGCCCAAGCAAATGCCCCGAAACGGCGTTTCCTCACGCAAGGGGACATCAAACCAGTCCAGCTCGCGCCGGATAAAGGGCAGTTCCACATCATCATTGGCGCTCATGGGCCCGCCGAACACCACCACGCCGGCATAATCCAGCGAGCTTTCCGGCAGAGGATGGTCCATGCAAGGCCGCCGGATGTCCAGCTCGTACCCGCGCGCCTCAAGAGCCATCCCCACCCGGCCGGGAGTCGAGGTTGGCTGATGAACGATAACGAGGATTTTCTCCGGCATGAATCACGTGTGGTTTGGACGGTTTGGCGTAACCTACATGGCCGAGATGCCGCCGTCGAGCTTGATTTCTGACGCCGTGACAAATCCACTTTCGTCACTGGCCAGATAAATGCACGCATAGCCCACATCTTCCGGCGTGCCGATCTTCTTCATGGGCACCTGGCGGGCCAGTTTGGCGCGGTTCTCTTCAGGGCTCGCGCCGCCCACCACATCATCCACCATGGAAGTGTCGATAAACGCCGGATGGATGGAGTTGACCCGAACATCATAGCCCTGCCGCGTGGCTTGCAGGGCAACAGACTTGGTGAGCATCCAAACCCCGGCTTTCGCGGTGTTGTAGGCCACAAAGTTGTAGCTGGCGATGAGCCCGGCGATTGATGAAATG
The DNA here is from genome assembly GCA_038748855.1 of Pseudomonadota bacterium. GTDB lineage: Bacteria > Pseudomonadota > Alphaproteobacteria > Rhizobiales > CAJQND01 > JAAEUE01. Next base: position 1,897 of record JBCDIP010000581.1, on the reverse strand, counting down.
TTGATGATGGACCCCGGCGCGGATTTGGCCAGAACCGGCAAGCTGACGCGGCAACCAAGAAAGACCGAGTTCAGATCCACATCCATGGTCAGGTCCCAGTCGGCGATATCGATATCCTCAACCGATCCAGGGACACAGATGCCCGCATTGTTGACCAGCACATTGAGACCCCCAAGGGCCTCATCGGCCTGAGCGACGGTCCGCTCCCAGTCATCGAGCTGGGTCACATCATGTTTCAGGCCAATTGCCTTGCAGCCAGAGTGTTCGGAGATTTCTGAAGCAGCCGCTTCTGCCCCATCGCCATTGAGATCAGACAGAGCCACATCAGCGCCTTCATGCGCCATCATCTCGGCAACCTTGCGCCCGATGCCGCCGGCGCCGCCGGTGATCAAAGCCCGCTTGCCAGAGAGCCTGCCCATCACAAATGCCTCGGCACCAACAGGCGCCGCATGATCCAGGTCATGATCCCGCGCGGCGAGAACCGCGTGCCTTCCGCCAGGATCGTATTGGTGAACCCTGGAATGATCACCTTGCGCTTGTTCTTGAAGCCAGCCCAAGCGGCTGCCGCAATATCCTCAGCATCTGCCACGGGCATAACCTTGTTCGCCAAAGTGTCGGTCATCTCCGAACGGGCTTGAAAACCTGTGCTCGTCGGGCCCGGGCATACTGCTGTGACGGTTACGCCCGTGCCGTCCAATTCAGATGCGATGGCTTGGGAGAACGATAAGACGTAGGCCTTGGTTGCATAATAGACCGACATGAACGGCCCTGGCATGAACGACGCGAGAGAAGCCACATTGATCACTCCGCCGCGTTCCATGTTCTGCATGTAAGGCAAGAACCGCAAGGTCAGGTCAGTCAGCGCCCGGGCATTGAGATCGACCATGGCAATCTGCTCGCTCATGTTCATCTCCAGGGCTGAGCCGTTCATGCCATACCCTGCACAGTTCACCAACACATCCGGCACAAGCTTGCGTTCTCTAAGCTCGTCTTCAATGATCTCGCCGGCATCGTGCTGGGTAAGATCCACAGGCAGCGCCACCACGCTGGCATTCAGTTTGCTGGTCAAAATGCCAGCCACCCGGTTCAGCTCACCTTCCATATCAGAGACCAGGACCAGGATATATTGGTCAGCAGCAATCTCGTAGGCGAGCCGCTCGCCAATGCCGCTTGAGGCGCCTGTAATTAAGGCAACCGGTTGTCCGTTGACGTCCGCCATTCGTCACTCCACTCAAACTCATCTGAGGTCTAAAGACCTCGCTCCACCGCCTTGCGCAATGCGATGCGGTCGCGCGTTGTCACCCCCAACAGCTCCGCAACGCGCCACATATAGTTAGCTTCATAGTCCGTCAGGGCCCCGTCGGCCAGCACGATTTCCCACAGCATGCGGACAATGGCCTTGCGTTCGTCCTGATCAAAGTTGCGGGTGAGCACGCTGGTGAACTGATAAAGGTCCACCGCTTCTGCATCGAGCGCGGCGGCCTTGGCGGTGAGCTGACTTAGCTCTTCATCGCTCAGCTCGAACTTCTGCTTAAGCAGCACATCGCGTCTTTCCCGCTCGCTGTCATCTTCCTGGCCGTCGATCTTGGCGGCATGGATCAAGAGGGCCGCAATGGCCTCTCGGATCTCTTCGTCCGACGATACGTGTTCTTCAGGACCGGCAAGCAAACTGGCGAGTTTGTTCCATAGCATTGTGAGGATTTGGCTCTTTGATTGTCGATGAAAGGGCAGCTTGAAGGGGTGATCCATAGCGCATTTTCACCACTTGGCAAAAGGGGCGATGAGCGATAGCGTGCGCCGCTTTTCAAATCGGGCATGGAATACGGGACAGAGACTTAACGATGACAGGCACAACAGCAAAAACCAAAGTCAATTCGTGGAACGAGTGGGATCCGCT
>JBCDIP010000580.1:0-2673 GCA_038748855.1 Pseudomonadota bacterium | reverse complement strand
CGCTGAGGATCCGCCGGGTCACCACGTCAAAGCCGCGCGTGGCCAATGCCTTCTCGATGTTGCGGGCAAAGCAGGAGCCGATGGTGAAGATCTTCTCGCCAGGCTCTAAGTGGAAGTTGGGTTTAAAGCCCGGCTTACAGAGGGGCTCGATGCGGTTCTCAGGCGCCAGCCTGGACGGCCATTCGGCCAGCCCGTCTGCTTTCAGGTTTTCAACCGCCTGGGGTCCGGGAATGATGGTTGTGGGCATGGGACTATCCTGCCGCGAGCCTCATATGGTTGAGTACATCGATTTTCGTGATGAGGCCCTGGAACTTGCCGTTGTGAATGACCGGCACCACCATACCGCGGGTGAGCAGAAGAAGCACGCGGGCAAGGTCTTCATCGGCGCTCACCGTGCGCAGGTCCGCGGTCATGATGTCGGAGGCATCGCCCTTGAAGCCGCCGGTGTCATAGACGTGGAGGAGGAGATCTTCCTCATCCAGGAGCCCAACCAGGTTGTCGCCGTCCAACACCGGTATCTGAGAGATGTCGTAAAGCTTCATGGCGCGGTAGGCCTGCTCCAGCGTGGTGCTGGGCTTGATGGTGACGGTCTGGCGTTCGGCATGCTTGCGCGAGACCAGGTCGCGCAGATCGCCTGTCATGGGGCTTTCCATGAAGCCGTTGTCGACCATCCAATAGTCATTGAACATCTTGGAGAGGTACTTGTTGCCGCTGTCGCAGACGAAGGTGACGATGGTTTTGGCCTCCGTCTGTGCGCGGGCGTGCATCAAGGCTGCGGTGATCAGCGTGCCTGACGAAGAGCCGGCAAGAATGCCCTCTTGCTCCAAGAGCTGGCGGGCCGTCTCGAAGGCCTCACCATCGCTAACCGTATAGGCTGCTTTCACCCTGGAGACGTCCATGATAGGGGGCAGGAAGTCCTCGCCGATGCCTTCCACCATCCAGGAGCCCACGTCAGTGGAAACCTCGCCGGTCTTCACATAATGGGTCAGAATTGAGCCTTCCGGATCGGCGAGCACCATCTCGGTTTCCGGGCAGTGTTCGGCGAAATAGCGCGACAGGCCGGTGATGGTGCCTCCAGAGCCCACACCGCAGACCATCGCATGGGGCAGGGTGCCCGCCACCTTGCACTGGGCCAAGATCTCAGGGCCTGTGGTGTCGTAGTGGGCTTGGGGGTTGGCCGGGTTGCCGAACTGGTTCACATAGAAATAGCCATGTTCTACGGCCAGGCGTTCGGCCATATCCTGGTAATAGTCCGGATGGCCTTTGCCCACGTCCGACCGTGTGGTCAGCACCTCAGCGCCCATGGCGCGCAGGTGGAAGATCTTCTCCTGGGCCATCTTGTCCGGCACGATGATCACCAGCTTATAGCCCTTCTGAGCGGCGGTGAGGGCGAGCCCAAGCCCCGTGTTACCGGCGGTGGCCTCAATAATGGTGCCGCCCGGTTTAAGGGAGCCGTCGGCCTCTGCCGCCTCGATCATGGCCTTGCCGATGCGGTCCTTGATGGAGCCGCCGGGGTTCTGGTTCTCAAGCTTAACGAACAAGCGGCACTTGCCAGTGTCCAGCTTGGTGATCTCGTGCATGGGGGTGTTGCCGATCTCGTCCAACACGGACGCATGCACAGGGGCTGTGGTCGTCATGGGCTTTTGTTCTCCAAAGCTTATGTGGTGCTGGGCTTAGACCCTTTCCAGGGTGACGATGTCGAAGTCTGCGGTGTCCTTTGGGCCTTCCTGATGGTGCTCGCGGGCCACTTCCTCCCACGTGCCTGGTTCCAGGGCGGGATAGACTGTGTCTCCGACCATCTCGGCCATAACGCGGGTCATATAGATGCGCTGGGTGCTCTCCAGGGTTTGGCGATAGATTTCTCCGCCCCCGATCACGCAGACTTCCCCCGCGCCGGTATCTTTGGCCAAGCGCGTGGCGAGCTCAAGGGCGTCCTCAACCGAAGAGACCACATGGACCCCGTCCGCCTCATAAGCGGCGGACCGGCTGATCACGATGTTGGCGCGGCCGGGCAGGGGCCGGCCGATCGATTCAAACGTCTTGCGGCCCATCACGACGGGCTTTCCCATGGTGATCTGTTTGAAGCGCTTCAGATCTGACGGCAGGTGCCACGGCATATCCCCGTCAGCGCCAATGACGCCGTTCAGGGCGACGGCGACAACGTGGACGATGGTGACGGTCATTGGGCTGCTGCCTGCTCCAGTTCGGCCAAGGTGGCGTCAGGGTTTTGGGTGCAGAAGTGTTTGGTCTCTGCCTTTCCCACTTGCTTGACCAGGTTGGCGGCAAAATCGCGCCTGGTTTTGCAGACCTCAAGGCTCTCATATTGGCGCGGTGACCAGCCAGAGTTAGGCAGGTCCGCGCCCGCAACCCAAGCGCCGTCGGTCAAGATGAAAACCACAAGCCAATACTTCATGTCACGCGCACTATACGGCAACCGGGGCCGCAATGTGAGGGTGAGTTTCATAGCCGATGATCTCAAAATCATCGAACCGAAACTGATCGATCGCCTGAACGTCGCGCTTGATCAAAAGCCGCGGCAGGGGCAGGGGCTCGCGGGTGAGCTGTTCGTCGGCTTGTGCTAAGTGGTTCAGGTACAGATGCGCATCCCCGAACGTGTGGATAAACTCGCCCGGTTTAAGGCCGGTCACGTGGGCCATCATGTGGGTCAGCAGG
>JBCDIP010000579.1:0-2678 GCA_038748855.1 Pseudomonadota bacterium | reverse complement strand
TCCAGCCAAGCGCTTTCCGCATTGGGATCACTTTTCAGCTTTTCGCGCCCAAGCTTTTGAACATCATCGATTGGGCTAACCCCGTCGACAGAGTATTTCGCCATGCCACGATCATCGTCATAGATGATGTTCTTCACGGCCTTGTAGGTCTCGCGGATCTCAAGGACCTTATCCACCTGCTCTTGGTTTTCCACCACAGCAGCGGTCACGCCCGCGTGCTTCAAGACGAAGGTCATCTCTTCGGCAACGGAATCCTGGTAGACCGGAATAGGCACACCGCCGAGGGCCTGAATGGCGCAGATGGACCAGTAGAGCCGCGGGCGGTTATCACCCACGATGGCCACTTTATCGCCGGGGCCAATGCCCAGCTCAGACATGCCGATGGAGAAAGCCCGAACCTCGTCCAGCACCTGGTCCCAATTCCAGGTTTGCCAAATGCCTAGGCTCTTTTCACGGATAGCGGGTTTGCCGGCGAACTTCTTCGCGTTGCGCAACAGCAGCTTCGGAAAGGTATCTTCGGCCTGTGCGGCCTCAGCCCCAGTGGTCACAACTCAATCCCTCCCTTGTCGCCCGGCTTTTGTCCCATCAGCCGGTGCGGCACCTCAACTTACGTGAGCAGCGTGATACGATTTTTTTTGTTATTGGCGCAAGCTTGTATCACGTATTCAGCGCTCCTCATCCCCTACTTTGGATAAGTTCCGCGCTGTTTTAGCGAGAGAGCGGCCGGTTGCACAGAACTTTTTGGCCGCAGACACCAATTCGTGTAACGCGTTGAGGTCTACTCGGCGGCCATCTGAGCAGGGGCGGAGGTGCGGCCAGCTTCGTATGCGGCCAACAACTCGGTCTCCCTGGCCTTGGCTTCTTCCACGTGGCGTTCCTTCACGTGGCCATAGCCGCGAATGTGCTCGGGGATCGCAGCGATCTCTGCGGCGAGGTCCAAATTGGCGATGGACAGCTTACCCAATACCCGCGCAACAAGAGCTTCGTAATCCTTGATCAGCTGGCGTTCCTGCCTGCGTTCGGCGGTGTAGCCGAAGATGTCGAGCGCGGTGCCGCGCAAGCCCTTGAACTTCGCCAACCACTCAAAGGCCGTAAGGATCCAGGGGCCATACTCTTTCTTGACCAGGTGCCCGGTTTCAGGGTCTGTGCGGCTGAACAGCGGCGGCGCAAGATGCAGTTTCAGTGTGTAGTCGCCTTTGAATTGAGCCTTAACCTGATCTGCGAACCCGCCATCGGTGTAGAGCCGTGCCACTTCATACTCGTCCTTATAGGCCATGAGTTTGAAGTAGTAGCGCGCGACCGCGGCGGCCAACACGTTTGAGTGCGGACTGATGCTTTCTTCCACCGACTGCACGTTGTTCACCAGCTTGCGATATTGCTCGCCGTAGGCGGCATTCTGATAAGCGGTCAGGAATTCAACGCGCCTGTTCACCATCTCGTCCAGAGTTTGAGACAACTGATGGGTTTCGCCAATGGGCGTTTGCGCAGCATCATCAGCGCGCTCGATGATCTTCTCCACTGCGGCCAGATCATGAGCTGCACGCCGCCCCCATTCGAAGGCCTTCAGGTTCATCTCAACGGCCACATTGTTCAGCGTAATGGCCCGCTCGATCGCATCTGCTGAGACGGGAACCAGACCCTTCTGCCAAGCATAGCCGAGCGTGAAGAGGTTTGAGGCAATACTGTCTCCCATCAGCGCTGTGGCAATCTTGGTGGCGTTGATCAGATCGGTGCGCCCTGCGCCCATGCGTGCCTGGATGGCCAGGCGGAGCTTGTCGCCCGGCAGCTCATAGTTCGCGTCGTTGGTGAACATGGCCGGCATGGTTTCATAGTCGTTCACCACCGCGTACGTCCTGCCCTCTCCTGCCGCAGCCAGATTGTGTTCAGCCGCAGAGGTCACCAGATCGCAGCCCAAAAGAAGATCGGCTCCGCCGGCGGAAACACGGATGGTTGAGATGTCTTCCTGGCGTTCTGCGATCTTCAGGTGCGAGACCACCGCGCCGTTCTTTTGCGACAGTCCAGCCATATCGATAATGCCGGCGCCTTTGCCTTCCAAGTTTGCGGCCATGGCAATGATCTGGCCAACGGTGACCACACCGGTGCCACCAATGCCAGTGACAAGGATCGACCAGTTGCCGTCAAGGGTCGGCATTTCTGGTTCGGGCAGCGCTTCGAACACCGGCACTTCAATGGTCTTCTTTTGCTCCTGACCTTTGATCAGTTCGCCGCCTTCCACGCTTACAAAGCTCGGACAGAAGCCGTTGACGCACGAATAGTCCTTATTGCACGAGGACTGGTCAATCTTGCGCTTGCGGCCGAACTCGGTTTCCACCGGGGCGATGGCCACGCAGTTGGACTTCACGCCACAGTCGCCGCAGCCTTCGCAGACCAGCTCATTGATCATAATGCGCTTGGCAGGATCGGGGAACGTGCCGCGCTTGCGCCGCCGCCGTTTCTCCGCGGCGCAAGTTTGATCGTAGATGAGGATTGTGAGGCCGTCTTCCTCCATCAGCTCGCGCTGAACTTTGCCCAGCTCGCGGCGGTGGTGGATTGAGGTGTGGGGCGGGAAGCCTGTGCTGGCCGGATACTTGTCCGGCTCATCGGTCACCACGACAACACGGCGGGCACCTTCAGCGGCGACCTGCCGGGCGATCTGCGCCACGGTCAACCCGCCTTCG
>JBCDIP010000578.1:0-2693 GCA_038748855.1 Pseudomonadota bacterium | reverse complement strand
GGCGGCGAGCGTATGGGCAACCAGGGCTATTTCTATAAGCCCACGGTGCTGAAAAACGTGCCCGAAGAAGCCAAGATCATGAACGAAGAGCCGTTTGGTCCGGTGGCCCCGATTGCTTCGTTTGAGAGCTTCGATGAGGTTGTGGCCCGCGCCAACAAACTGATGTTTGGCCTGGCCTCCTACGCCTTCACCAATGACGGGGCCCGCGCCGCGGCTCTGGGTGAGCAGATTGAAAGCGGTATGCTCGCAGTGAACAGCTTTGTTGTCTCCACACCGGAAACGCCGTTTGGCGGCATTAATGAGAGTGGCTATGGCTCAGAAGGCGGCATCGAAGGTCTCGATGCCTACCTGCAGACCAAGTTCATCACCGAAGTGGGCGTCTAGCCCCTTAAGCGATCGCCTCTGAAGCAAGCACGCGCCGGCCGCCCTCCAGCGGCCAGCGTTGTGCCACCAGAGTATGGGCAAGCCAGGTGCCTAAGGCAAACAAAGCAATACCGGCGGGCAGGTCGATCATGTGATGCCCGCCGTGGATGATCGTGCCTGGGATCACCAGGATATTGATCACGACGAACACCGGAAACACCCAGCGCAAGGGCCGGGCGGCGTAAACGCAGAAGCTGGCCAGAACCATGTGGAACGAGGGAAAGGCAATGAGGCCCAGCGCGTCCGTGGGGTTCAGCTCCTTCGGACCGACTGTGGCGAGCGCGCGCAGCTTTTCGCCGTAATCCATAGAGACCAGCATATGCGCGGCTCTTTGGACGTCTGGGGGAATTTGATAGACGACTGTGGTGCCCATGCTCGGGAAGATGAGCCAGAAGATGATGCCAATCAGCGTTGTGATGGCGATTCCCGTCAGAAGAACATGCAGGTCAAACAGACGTCCCGTCAGGCCCAACACCACAACCAGCAAGCCCAATTGCGGCAGTGTGGACAGGTAGGACCAGCGCAGGATTAAGCTGAGCGTGGGGTTCTCCGCGGCAAAGGCGATCCAGTCCGGCCAATGGAAGCCGAAGAAGCTGTCCACCGACACCAGCCAGGCATCAATCATGGGGTTTTTCACCGGCAACAGAAGATAGTTGAAGGTGGACGCGGCCATGGAAAAAACGATCAGGATTGACGTGCCGATCAAGGCCGCCCCGATGCGTGGGCTGCGTCCGGACTGGCGGTAGAACAGCCCGCCCGCAAAGAACATCATGCCCGCGCCCATAATCGTCGCGTAATCGCTCCACCTGATCTCGGGGCCGAGCTGAAAATAGAGCCACAGGTTCGCCAGAAGCAGAATGCCTGTGAGGCCGAAAATGAAGGTTTCCGCCGGATAACACTCTAAACGCAACGACTTCATAGGTCTTACTCTGTTCAGCACTTGGGAACCGATCTTGCGCGGGAAAATAGGGCAAAAGCCTCTAAGAGCGGTTAAGATCAGCCCGGCTTAAGGAGGAGAGTGGGACGATGAACAGACTTGATGGCAAAGTTGCCCTGATATCAGGCGGCGCGCGCGGGATTGGCGCGGAAACCGCACAGCTCATGGTGTCCGTGGGAGCGCGGGTGGTGTTGGGCGATGTGCTGGACCAAGACACTGCAGAAACGGCCGCCGCGCTGAACAAGGAGGGTGACGTTGCACACCCCGTGCACCTGGATGTGAGCGATGAAGACAGCTGGCGCGCAGCGGTGGATGCTGCCGAGAGCCGGTTCGGCAAGATCGACATTCTGGTGAACAATGCCGGGCTCTTCTTGGGCGAGGATTTTGAAGAGGTGCGCCTTGAGGATTGGCACCGGCTCGTGGCCGTAAACATGACGGGGGTCTTTCTGGGCACCAGAACTGCAGCTCCGGCCTTGCGCCGGTCGGGCAAAGACAGCCCCCATGGCAGCGCTATTGTGAACCTCTCTTCCATTGCCGGCCTCGTGGGGGCGCCGCTCGACCCGCTCTATTCCATGACGAAGGGCGGGGTCACCATATTCACCAAATCAACCGCGCTTGATTTTGCCCGCAAACAGGACCCGATCCGTGTGAATTCGGTGCATCCTGGCGTGATTGATACAAAAATGGGTCAGCAAACCATCGACACCGGCGCCCGCCTGCTCGCCAACAATGATCGCGACGCGGCCTTGCAGCGCTCCATCCAACGCCATCCCATGGGCCGGCTGGGCACGGTGGACGATATTGCACGGGCCATTGTGTTCCTGGCTTCAGACGATGCGGGCTTTATGACCGGGTCTTCGCTGGTGGTCGATGGTGGTCTAACGGCGGCCTAAATCTCCGTTGGCGGGGGTGTGACTCTTGTCACTGTGCCCTTAGGGCAATCACGATATACCTTCCCTAGATGGAGCAACCGGAAGAACAAACGGTCACTCCGAGCAACGAATACTTGAGACCAGGACGAAGAACAGAAGATTTTTGGGCGACCAATGTTCACAAAACCAACAAATCGTGGCAGCATGAAAAAGTCCCACCGGCGGGCGCTTGGAAAGAGTGAGATGGTGCGACACATAGCTGTTTTCCTGACTCTGCTCTGCAGCATTGTTGCGGGTACCTGCTCTGCGCAGGCCGAACGCCGCCTGGCGTTGCTCATCGGCATCAACGATTACGACCACCTCCCGCGTCTTGAAAAGGCGGTTGGTGATGTGAACGCCATGGAGCGCGAGCTGAAGGGTTTGGGCTTTGATGTGACCAAGGTGATTAACCCGGACCGGCG
>JBCDIP010000577.1:0-2696 GCA_038748855.1 Pseudomonadota bacterium | reverse complement strand
CATCGAACCGGTCGACGAAGGTTGAGCCCTGGTACCTCAAATAGCTCTCCACCTGGAAGTCGGCATCAAAGCCGAAGGTCACCGCGTCCCGGTCCTGCAGATTGCGCCCGAATTTGCGGTGAAGGGCAGCCTCGGAGAGGTAGGTGATGTGGGCCGCCATGCGGGCCACTGCCAAGCCCTTATGGGGGCTGGTCTGGTGTTCGGTGTAATCGCCGCCGTGCCAGTTTGGGTCTGCCAGAACCGCCTGACGCCCCACTTCGTGGAACGCAATGTTTTGCGCTGAGTGCTTTGTGGCTGTGGCGATCGGCATGGCGGAGAAGACCCGGTCGGTGTACTTCGCTGCCCAATCCAGAACCTGCATGCCGCCCATGGAGCCGCCCATGACGCAGAACAGATCAGGGATCTCCAGATGGTCGATCAACATCACCTGCGCGCGCACCATATCGGCGATGGTGACGACCGGGAGGGCGTGACCATATGGTTTGTCGGTTGCCGGATTGAGGCTTGTGGGTCCGGTGGAGCCCATGCAGCCACCGATCACGTTGGAGCAGATGACGAAGTATTTGTCGGTGTCCACCGGCTTGCCTGGGCCGATGAGCATCTCCCACCATCCTGGCTTGCCGGTGATGGGATGCGTGCCGGCGCAAAACTGATCACCGGTAAGGGCGTGGCACACCATGATGGCGTTTGACTTGTCTGCGTTAAGGGTGCCGTAGGTCTGATAGGCCAGTGTGAGCGGCGCCAGTTGCATGCCGCTGTCCAGCTTCAGCGGCGCGTCCTTGCCAAAATGCGCATACTGGCATGGCAAAGCGCCAGCATCGGCAATTGGATCGGTTTTGGACGGCTTATGCATCTGAGGCTCAACGGCTTTCGTATTCTTCCGGCGTCGGGGGCGCTAGCTAGATTGGCCGCTGCGTAAGTGTCAATGTTTTCTTTGCAGCCAAGGCCCTGCCCGGGCTATGAAAAGCTCTGGCGGACTGGTAGAAGCCAATCCCCGTTTCTTCAAAGACAAGTATACGAGGTCCACCATGGCCGAGGCAAAGGGCCCAAGCGCACAGCCTGGAATTGATGACATTGTGATTTACGTGCCTGGACGCAGCGCGGCGTCGCCGGGCGTTAAGACGCATAAGCTGTCGTCCAACGAGACGCCGCTTGGAGCGAGCCCCAAGGCGATTGAAGCTTTTCATGCGGTGGGTGCCAAGCTTGAGCTCTATCCAGATGGCGCGGCACATGATTTGCGCGATGCTATCGCGGCCCATTATGGCCTCAACCCGGAGCGCATTGTTTGTGGCACGGGCTCCGATGAGCTGTTGTCGCTCCTGGCCCAGGGGTATTTGGGACCCGGCGATGAGGCGATCTATTCCAGGCACGGTTTCCTGGTTTACGACATCGCCATCCGCGCCAATGGGGCAACGCCCGTGGTTGCACCGGAGGTGGACTACACGGCGGATATTGATGCCATGATCGGGCTCATTAGCGAGCGCACCAAGATGTGCTTCCTGGCCAACCCCAACAACCCGACCGGCACGTATGTGTCGTTCTCCGAGGTGAAGCGGCTGCATGCGGCGCTGCCGGAGACGTGCGTTCTGGTGCTGGATGCCGCCTATGCGGAATACGTGCGCAAGAACGATTATGAATCCGGCATTGAGCTGGTGGCCACAGCCGACAATGTGGTGATGACCCGGACTTTCTCCAAAATCTATGGCTTGGCGGGCTTGCGGCTGGGCTGGGCTTACTGTGCGCCGGGCATCGCCAATACGCTCAACAGGATCCGCGGGCCGTTTAACGTCAACGCGCCGGCCATTGCTGCCGGGGTGGCCGCGATCAATGATGTGGAGTTCACCGAGGCGGCTGTTGCGCATAATGATGAGTGGTTGCCGTGGCTGCGCACCGAGATTGAGGCATTGGGCCTTAAGGTGACCGAGAGTGTGGGCAACTTCATCCTGATCCATTTCCCGGAAGGTGATGATCACAGTGCTGCGGCAGCAGATGCGTTCTTGTTGAAGAAAGGCATCGTGATGCGCCAGTTAGGGAACTACCATTTGCCCAACTCATTGCGCATGTCGATCGGCACGGAGGAGGCCAACCGTGCCACCGTTGCTGCGCTGGCTGAGTTTCTCGGAGCGCGCGCCTAGTCCGGCTTGAACAGTGGGGCAAGTTTGAGGAGCCTGAACGGTCCGAAGTAGAGCTTGCCGTTCTTGATGCGGAAGTCGGTGATCACTTCGCCGTTCGGATTGTTGCCCGACAGCATCTTGAACAGGCCCTTGGAGATGCGGGCGTCATTTTCAGAGAGCTTGCCTGCGCTCACCATCTTATCGATGGCTTTGTCCAGGTTCAGAACAGCGGTTTTCACCTTGCCGCTCAGCTGGCCTTCCTGACTTGCGGTGACGAAACCGTTGGACCTTGCGGTGATGGCTTCCTGCCTGAGTTCGAGCTGATTGATTTTCAGCCGCCCCTCGTTGGCCGCCCAAGCGCGCAGAGTTTTCTGCAGGTTTGCCGCCAGCGGCAGGGGAAGGCGTTCCGCGATGCCGCTGAACGTCACAGCGTCCAGCTTGATGGGACCGCCGTCGGCGGGGTCGCGCAAGGGGCCGTCATAGTGCAGCGCATCGGCTGTAGCGGCCAGCCCATAGTCGGCTTTACCAGCTTCAATTTCGCGCTCAATGCGCCCATGCAAGTTGAGCTTATCGACTTCGAAT
>JBCDIP010000576.1:0-2700 GCA_038748855.1 Pseudomonadota bacterium | reverse complement strand
CCAAGATCTTCTGGCTGCCCATGATGGGCTCAGCGAGGCGGGAAGCCAAGCGCTGAACGCGCGGCTCGGGCTGATCTTGGCAGAATCCGTCCCGGTCGTCGATGTTCGGTGTATCTACGAGTTCCGCCATGTCTCAAAACCCCATTGCTGTGCGGTGCGCTGCTGAAACCCGGTCCGGGTCGAAAACCGTCCACCGCGCTGCCACGTGCTGATCTGGACGGATCAGGTAGACCGCGCTTTCCGCGGTTCCCAGAAACCGGGCCCGCACCAGGTCATCAGCCCTAAGCGAAAGGCTCTCCACGCCGTTCATGGTGTGTGGTTCACCCTCAATGAAGAGCAGAGCAAAATCATCTGTCAGCTGGTTCAAAAGCCAGCCGTCTTCGACCGGAGCATCTGGCAGGGCGGCGCCTGGCCGTGAAACCGCGGGCAGGCCATCTGCATCCTCCCCATTCAGCTGAGAGCCGTCCAACACACACGGGACCGACAGGCGGCCCGAATTGACCATAAGCCGTGCGAACGGCGCCGTGGCGGCAAGATCCAGCACTGCTTCGCGGAACAGGGCTTCGGCGCCCGGCTTAGGCGACATAAAGTTCGTGGAGCGCGACGAGTTCATGATGTTCTCATCAGCCCCATAGGTGCGCTCTTGGTCGTAGCTTTCCAGCAAGGCTTCCCCTGCAGTTCCCTTCAATACGGCGGCCAGCTTCCAAGCCAGATTATCCACATCCTGAATGCCGCCATTGCCGCCGCGCGCACCGAACGGGCTCACAATATGCGCGCTGTCGCCCACAAAGATCACCCGGTCGTGTACAAAGCGCTCTAACCGCCGGCATTGGAAGGTATATACGGACACCCAAACGATCTCGAACGGCCGGTCACCCACCATGCGTTTGATGCGCGGGATCACCTTCTCCGGTTTGCGTTCCTCTTCCGGGTCTGCATCCCAGCCGAGCTGCAGGTCAATGCGATAGATGTCATCAGGTTGCTTGTGCAGCAAGGCAGACTGGCCGGCGTGGAAGGGCGGCTCGAACCAGAAGCGACGTTCGGAGGGAAAGTCGGCCTTCATCACAATGTCGGTGATCAAGAAGCGTTCTTCGAACAGCTGTCCGGCAAACTCCAGCCCCATTGTCCGGCGCACCGTGGAATTAGCCCCGTCGCAGGCAATGAGATAGTCGGCCTCCAGCGTGTAAGGGCCGTCGGGTGTTTCCAGCTCGGCTGAAACCCCGCGATCGGTCTGCTCAAAGCTCACCAGCTTGTTCTTGAAGCGCAGATCAATCAGCCCTGGAAAGTCGCCGCAGCGCTCAACCAGATACTCTTCCACATAGTATTGCTGCAGGTTGATGAAGGCCGGCATCTGATGGCCGTCTTCAGGCAGAAGGTCGAAGTTATAGACCTCCCGCTCTCCCCTATAAAGGCGGCCCAACTGCCAGGTGACGCCCTTGGCCACCATCCGCTGGCCAACGCCCAGTCGGTCAAATATTTCCAGCGTGCGCTTGGCCCAGCAGATGGCGCGTGAACCCACCGAGACCACATTGTTGTCGTCCACCACGACCGAGGCGACGCCGCGCAAGGCAAGATCTATTGCCATGGCAAGGCCAATCGGTCCGGCCCCCACAATCATCACCTGATGGGGCCCATCCGGCGCGCCGGTGAGGGCAGGGGGCGGGGTGTAGGCAAATTCCTGGTAGGTGTAGGCCATCTGACGTTAGCTTCCGGTTGACGCCTATGGGTAGCGGCACTTCACGTCAGTCTCAACCGGCATTGCGGTTTTGAGGACAGCTTTTTTGAGAAAGAGATTGACGGGCGAAGGCTTCGGGGGGTCGACACCTTCGCCCGTTTGACCTGCGCGGTGCAAGGCACCTTGCGGGCCAAATCGTTGATCGAGGGGAAAAGGTGGCCGAAGAGGAACCCCGGGGAAGGGATGAAGTCAGAGCTTAGCACGAACTCTAACTCCCACCTCTTCGGCCGACCGGTCATCGTCCGGGCGAACGGATTAGATTGCGACAATCCTGATGACCGGTGTTTTTAGGGCAACCAGTGGGCCCGAACGTGAAGAACTCTCAGCCAGAAAATCGCGTTCGCTGCGCGCTGGGTGCTTGCCCCGATCGTTCGTTATGCACTCTCCCCGCGTCTGTCATTTCCGGCGGTGGTGCCGCGAATTAAGGAATATGCCAACGACCTTAAAACCTTGCACTCACCGCTATGGTTACTTGCGCTAAACTTGTAACAATCAACCATATCGGGTATATATGAGTGGGAAATCACGTCTCGTCAAGTGGAATTTCACGCTATGATCTCCAACGCCGATCTTGCAAAATTGCCGGAAATGACAACCGCGCCGGCAAAGCTAAATGAGCCTCTCGTTTCGAGGCTGAAACGCGCCCTTGAACGAAGGGGAATGACCGCGCGGGCTGCCTCCATTATGGCTACGGGCGCTCCTGACACGATCAGAATGATTCTCATCGGGCAAAGTCACTCGCCTCGCACCAGCACGTTATCCAAGATTTCTGACGCTTTAGACGTGAATTTTCACTGGCTGGCCACAGGCGAAGGCTCAATGGAGCGTGTGCGAGTTGAAAGCGAGACCGGCGGTATCGAAAATGATCCCCACCGCAAGGACATGCGAGTCAAACTATTCTCGGATATATTCATCGAGATCGCCAAGAGAAACGGCCTTCATGTCAACAGCGAGCAGGCCTTGAT
>JBCDIP010000575.1:0-2703 GCA_038748855.1 Pseudomonadota bacterium | reverse complement strand
GCGGCATTTCTTGTGCGGGCGCTCAATGACGATGCGCGAGATACCGGCCTGCTTCAGCTCTTTGGAGAGGTACTTGCGGATGGCAACGTCCTCGTGCAGCAGGCGGCCATACTCGGCGCCGTCGGCGAACCAGCGGCTGTCCCACGTGCGGTTGATGCCGAGCCTGAGCCCGATGGGGTTAACTTTCTGGCCCATTAAGCGGCCTCCTCAACTTCTTTGACCACGATGGTGATCTGACTAAACGGCTTCATGATCTTGCCGACGCGGCCACGAGCGCGGGGCTTCCAACGCTTCATCACCATGTTCTTGCCCACATGAGCTTCAGCAACCACCAGGGCGTCCACGTCCAGGTCATGATTGTTTTCAGCGTTGGCAATGGCCGATTCCAGAACCTTCTTCACGGTCTGTGAGATCCGCTTGTTGGAGAAGGTCAGCTCAGCCAGAGCTTTTTCCGCCTTCATGCCGCGGATCGATGTGGCCACCTGGTTGAGCTTGATGGGGCTCACACGCAGGTTCTTGCCAACAGCCTGGGCGGCGTTGGACGGCAATACGCGTTCTCTTTCTTTCTTGCCCATACCCTTAGCCTCTCTTGGCTTTCTTGTCGGCCGCGTGGCCATAGTAGGTGCGGGTCGGCGAGAACTCGCCAAACTTGTGGCCCACCATGTCCTCGGTCACCAGCACAGGCACGTGTTTCTTGCCGTTGTGGACTGCAAAGGTCAGACCCACAAATTGCGGCAGGATTGTTGAGCGCCGGCTCCAGGTGCGGATCGCCTGATTGCGGCCGGCTTCGCGCGCTGCATCTGCTTTCTTAAGCAGATAGCCGTCTACGAACGGGCCTTTCCAAACTGAACGTGTCACGTCAGCACTCCTTACTTGCGCTTGCGCCGCTGATGACGCGAACGCACGATGAATTTGTCAGTCGACTTGTTAGAGCGGGTGCGCTTGCCCTTGGTGGGCTTGCCCCACGGGGTCACCGGATGGCGGCCACCGGAGGTGCGCCCCTCACCACCACCATGGGGGTGGTCGATCGGGTTCATAGCCACACCGCGCACTTGCGGGCGTTTGCCGAGCCAGCGCTTCCGGCCCGCTTTACCCAGCTTGATGTTGCCGTGGTCCGGGTTGGAGACAGCGCCGATCGTGGCCATGCACTCCGAGCGCACCAGACGGGTCTCACCCGACTTCAGGCGCAGGATCGCATAACCGGCATCGCGGCCAACCAGCTGCACGTAGGTGCCAGCAGAACGAGCAATCTGACCGCCCTTGCCTGCTTTCATCTCCACATTGTGGACGATCGTACCGATCGGGATCGCCGACAGCGGCATGGCGTTGCCCGGCTTGATGTCTGCGCTTTCAGACGAGACGACCTTGTCGCCAACCGCCAGACGCTGCGGGCACAAGATGTAGGACTGCTCGCCGTCTTCATAGTTCACCAAAGCAATGAAGGCGGTCCGGTTCGGGTCGTACTCGATCCGCTCAACGGTTGCAGGCACATCGAACTTGCGCCGGCGGAAATCCACCATGCGATAGGTGCGTTTGTGACCACCGCCCCGGCGCCGAGCCGTAATGCGACCCTGGTTGTTGCGTCCGCCCTTGGACGTCAGACCTTCGGTCAGACGCTTAACCGGCTTGCCCTTGTAGAGGCCGGAGCGGTCCACAATCACCAGGCTGCGTTGGCCGGGTGTGTTGGGTTTGAATGTTTTCAGTGCCATTGCTCTGATCCAAACTTTCTCTTAAAGCCCTGTGGTCACGTCGATCGACTGACCTTCTTCAAGCGTCACGATGGCTTTCTTGACGTCGGACTGACGCCCGACAATGCCGCGAAAACGCTTGGTTTTACCCTTACGGTTCAAGGTGTTAACCGCAGAAACCTTAACTTCGAAGAGAGCTTCCACTGCCTTCTTGATTTCCGGTTTCGTTGCCGTTTTGGCCACGTTGAACATCACCTGGTTGTTCTCAGACAACAAAGTAGATTTCTCCGTGATCACCGGCGAGCGGATGATGTCGTAGTGCTTCTCTTTGCTCATTTGAACCGTGCCTCCAACGCTTCAACCGCAGATTTGGTCAGCACCAGTTTGCGGCGGCGCAGAATGTCGTAAACATTGATGCCCTGAACCGGGAGCACATCCAGATTGATGATGTTGCGGGCGGCCAGTGCGAAGTTCTTCGACACCTCGGAGCCATCAATCACCAGCGCATGATCCAGGCCCAGCTTGCCCATGGAGCCTTTGAGCTCCTTGGTCTTGGCCTGTTTCATGTCGGTGTCTTCCAGAACGATCAGATCACCAGCACCCGCCTTGGCAGACAGGGCATGGCGCAGCGCCAAAGCGCGCACTTTCTTCGGCATGCCAATGGCATGATCGCGCGATAGCGGACCGAAGGCCTTTGCACCACCGCGGAACTGCGGGCCTTTGCGGTTACCGTGACGC
Organism: Pseudomonadota bacterium; assembly: GCA_038748855.1. Taxonomy (GTDB): domain Bacteria; phylum Pseudomonadota; class Alphaproteobacteria; order Rhizobiales; family CAJQND01; genus JAAEUE01. The sequence goes on along the minus strand of JBCDIP010000575.1, from coordinate 277 downwards.
GCGCGGCCACCACCTTTTTGGTTGCCGAACTTGGCCGTGGAGCCTGTCACCTCACCGCGGGTTTGGGTTTGGTGCGTACCGGCGCGGCGCTTGGCCAACTGGTAGGTCACCATGCGGTGCAGCAGGTCGCGGCGCGGCTCAAGGCCGAACACGCCATCGGACAGATCAATCGATCCGGCCTTCTTGGCTGCGAGGGTTGTTACGTCGACTTTCATCACACGCGCCCTTTACTCTTTCTTCTCTTCAGCATCGTCCGCCGGAGCGTCTTCAGCCGGAG
>JBCDIP010000574.1:0-2705 GCA_038748855.1 Pseudomonadota bacterium | reverse complement strand
CGCCTGATCGCCCAGAACCGGTAGCATGGCCCCTCAGCGAACGCGACACATTTGCACGTATTATGGCCCGGCTCTGGGCGCTATGAAAGGCGCCAGTGTTCTCACCTTACGGTCTTTTGATCCCCATGAAGCTTCCATCCCAGTTTTACAAACCCCTTGCCATTGGTGCGCCCGAACCCCTGCGCGAGGTCCCTGTTCGCCTGGAGCGCATGATCCATTTCGTGCCGCCGCATATTGAAAAGCTGCGCGCCAAGGTGCCCGACCTGATCAATCAGGTGGATGTGGTGCTCGGCAACCTCGAAGATGCCATTCCGGCCGACCAGAAGGTTGAGGCCCGCCAGGGCTTCGTGAAGCTGGCCCAGGAGAACGATTTTGGTGACACGGGGCTGTGGACCCGGATCAACTGCCTGAACTCGCCCTGGGTGCTGGAAGACATTATCGAGATCGTTGGCCAGGTGGGCCATAAGCTCGATGTGATCATGCTGCCGAAGGTGGAAGGGGCCTGGGACATTCACTATCTGGACCAGCTCTTAAGCCAGCTGGAGGCACGCCATGAGATCGAACGCCCGATCCTCATCCATGCCATTTTGGAAACCGCCCAAGGGGTTAAAAACGTTGATGAAATCGCCGCCGCCTCGCCGCGCATGCACGGCATGTCTCTGGGGCCGGCCGACCTGGCTGCATCTCGCGGCATGAAGACCACCCGGGTGGGTGGCGGTCATCCCGGTTACGGCGTTCTGGCAGATGCTGACGCAGAGACAGAAGATGCCCCCCGCGCCTTTTACCAACAGGATCTCTGGCACTACACGGTGGCCAAGATGGTGGATGCGTGCCAGTCCAACGGGATCAAGGCGTTCTATGGACCGTTCGGTGACTTCTCCGATCCGGCGGCCTGCGAGGCCCAGTTCCGCAATGCGTTCCTGCAAGGATGTGTGGGCGCCTGGTCGCTGCATCCCTCCCAGATCACCATCGCCAAGACCGTGTTCAGCCCGGAGGTTGATGAGGTCAAATTTGCCTTGCGCATTCTGGAGGCCATGCCAGATGGGACGGGCGCTGTTATGATTGACGGTAAGATGCAGGACGATGCCACCTGGAAGCAGGCAAAGGTCATTGCCGATCTTGCCCGCATTGTGGCAAAGAAGGATCCGGAGCTTGCTGCAGCCTATGGTTTGTGAACCAAGCTTGAGCATCGCTCTTGCGTTGGCCGCAATTGCTTGCCACATTAACGAGTAGCTTTGAGAGGGCGCTTTGGGACAGGTCGGGAGTTCGGCATGGAAGTGAACCGGTCAGCGAAATTCCGCATTGGTCAGGTTGTTCAGCACCGCGTATATCCGTTTCGCGGGGTGATCTTCGACGTTGATCCAACATTCTCCAATTCCGAGGAATGGTGGGAGTCTATCCCGGAAGAAGTGCGGCCGGAACGGGACCAGCCGTTCTACCACTTGCTCGCGGAGAATGAGGAAACCGAATACATCGCCTATGTGTCGGAGCAGAACCTTTTGATCGACGTCTCCGGCGAGCCGGTGCGCCATCCTGAGGTGGGGGATTATTTCGCCGAGTATGACGCGGAATCGGGTGCCTATGTGGTGCCGTCGGGAATCGCGAATTAGGGTCGCGGCTGTTTCAGCTCATTGCTTTTTTCAATCGCTGAGAAGGTCCTCGCTTTCGCAAGGACGCGGGAGGGTGACGTCCGCGCCCTTGCGAACGCGAGGGCCCATAGCTCACGCATTTCCCTGGGCTCAGAAGTTGCCAGCTTGCCAGCATCACGCCGTTTGCTCCCCCCACCATTCCCCCCTTTGCATCTCACAAAAAGCCGTTATGGTTGCGCGCATGATTCTCCTGCGCACTGCTGTGATCCTCGCCGTTTTCGCGGTCTCGTGCCTGAGCGCGCAGGCCGAATGGAAGCACGCCATCGCCATGCATGGTGAGCCGCGCTATGGGCCGGGTTTTGAGCACTTTTCCTATGTGAACCCGAACGCCCCAAAAGGCGGAGAGCTGCGTATCTCCGTGCTGCGGAGCTTCGATTCCACCAACCCGCTTATCGTCAAAGGCGTGCGCGCCTCCGGTGTCAGGCTGTGGACCCTGGAGAGCCTGATGGCGCGCGGCCATGATGAAGCCTTCACGCTCTACGGCCTTTTGGCCGAAGCGATCGAGGTGCCAGACGACCGCAGCTGGGTCGCCTTTCGCCTCAATGAGAAGGCAAAGTTCGCCGAGGGCAGGCCGGTCACCGTGGCTGATGTGGTGTTCTCGCTGGAGACCTTGCGCGATTTCGGGCGGCCCAACTACGGCACCTACTATTCCAAGGTGACCAAGATCGAGCGTCCCGCTCCGCGCGTGGTCAAACTGCACTTTGCCTCAGACGCAGACCGGGAGATCCCGCTGATCATGGGGCTGATGCCGGTCCTGCCCAAGCATGTGTTTGAGGGCAAGCCGTTCGACAAGACCATGCTGACCCCGTTTCCCGGCAGCGGGCCCTACATTATGGACGAGATTGACCCGGGCAAGTCCCTCACCTACCGGCGTAATCCGAACTATTGGGGCCGGGACCTGCCAGTGAACCGGGGCCGCTTCAACTTCGAAACGATTAAATATCTCCACTTCCGAGACGGCAGCGCCGCGTTTGAAGCCTTCAAGAAGGGCCTGGTGGATGTGCGCGAGGAGAGCGATCCCACCAAATGGGCAAACGACTATGTGTTCCCGGCGGT
>JBCDIP010000573.1:0-2708 GCA_038748855.1 Pseudomonadota bacterium | reverse complement strand
CGACCGGGTTGTACTAGACTGAACGCAAGCGAGGGGACCGCTTGTTAAACGCGCGGGCAGCGTGGGTGATGGGCTGGTCACAATCGTTATGATCACAGACGACGGCAAAAGGGCGTTTGCTAAACTCGGACTGCGCACCCAGGCGCATACGTTAGATATGGTGAGCCAGGGCGCACGTCAGATCGAGATTGCCCACAAACTTGGCATAAGTTCAGAAACGGTGAAACAGCACCTTCAGCGGGGCCGCGCCATCTTGGGCGTGCCCAATACGGTAGCTTTGGCAGCCGTGGTTGTGCAGCAAGGCTGGGTCAAAGTTGACCGCCTGGGTTGAGGGTATTTCGGCAAACTGTTGCAGTTTCAGGAAAATCGCCTAATCTGTTGCAATGCAGCAGAGTTCGAGTTTTTTTGATGAAATGCTTCAGCCGGGCGATGACGAGCCCCGCGAGCCCTACCGGAACTACAAGACCTGGATCAACCAGGAGAACCCGGCCCATCTCAAACGCAAAGCTTCTGAGGCAGAAACCTTCTTTCGGCGCACCGGCATCACCTTCAATGTCTATGGAGAAGATGAAGCCACCGAGCGCCTGATCCCCTTCGACATTGTGCCGCGCATCATCTCCTCGCGTGAATGGTCCAAGCTCTCACGCGGTATCGAACAGCGGGTGCGCGCCATCAACGCCTTCCTGCATGACATCTACCACCGCCAGGAGATCCTGCGTGCAGGGCGCGTCCCTGCCCGCCTGATTGCCGAGAACGAGGCCTTCCTGCCGCAGATGATCGGCGTCTCACCGCCAGGCGGTGTCTACACCCACGTGGTGGGCGTTGACCTTGTGCGCACCGGGGCCGATGAGTTCTACGTTCTGGAGGACAATGCCCGCACGCCGTCCGGCGTCTCCTACATGCTGGAGAACCGGGAGACCATGCTGCAGATGTTCCCCGAACTCTTCAGCGCCAACAAGGTGGTGCCGGTGGGCGGCTATCCTCAGAACCTGCGCCGCTCTTTGGCCGCCAGCGCGCCCGGGAGGCATGACGGCAAGCCGGTGATCGCCGTCCTCACGCCCGGCATCCATAACTCGGCCTACTTTGAACACTCGTTCCTGGCCGATCAGATGGGCACCGAGTTGGTCGAGGGACATGACCTTAAACTGGTAGACGGACGCATCGCCATGCGCACCGTGCGCGGTTACAAGCCCATCGATGTGCTCTACCGGCGGGTGGATGATGACTTCCTGGACCCGCTGAACTTCAATCCGGACTCCGTCCTCGGCGTGCCGGGCATAATGGACGTCTACCGCGCCGGCAACATCACACTGGCCAACGCACCAGGCACCGGGATCGCAGACGACAAGGCGATCTATTCCTACATGCCCGACATTGTGGAGTTTTATACCGGCGAGAAGGCTATTCTGCAGAACGTGCCCACCTGGCGTTGCTCTGAGGCGGATTCACTGGCCTACGTGCAGGACCATCTATCGGAACTGGTGGTCAAGGAGGTCCATGGCTCCGGCGGCTACGGCATGCTGGTAGGCCCCGCCGCCAGCAAGAAGGAAATCTCCTCTTTTGCAAAGAAGCTGGCCAAGGACCCGGCCAACTACATCGCTCAACCCACATTGGCGCTCTCCACCGTGCCGATCCTCACCCAACAGGGTTTGGCGCCACGCCACGTGGACTTGCGGCCCTTCGTGCTGGTCTCACCGGAGAACATCAAGATCACGCCCGGCGGTCTCACACGGGTGGCGCTGAAGGCAGGCTCTCTGGTGGTGAACTCCAGCCAAGGCGGTGGCACCAAAGACACCTGGGTGCTGGAGGAGTAGCGCGCATGTTGGGCAAAACCGCAGGCGGGCTGTTCTGGATGTTCCGCTATCTGGAGAGAAGCGAGAACACCGCAAGGCTATTGGAAGCTGGCTTCCGCATGTCCTTGACGCGCTCCGCGGTTGGAGAGGATGAGTGGCGCTCCATTGTCAGCGCGGCGGGTGTGCGCAGCCAGTTTGAAGCCTGTCACAACGGCTATGCGACCCGCGATGTGCTCGACTTCCTGCTGCGCGATCCCGCCAATCCGTCCAGCGTGAAGAGCTCCGTTGAAGCCGCCCGGATCAATGCCCGCATGGTGCGCATCGCACTCACCCGGGAAGTGTGGGAAGCCACCAACGAAAGCTGGATGACGCTAACCAAGCTGCTGGCCGATCCCATCCGCGAGCGCGATCTACCGGCGGTGCTGGGCACCATCCGCCAACAAAGCGCCCTGGTGCGCGGCGCCCTCCACGGCACCATGCTGCGCAACGATATCTACGATTTCGCCCGCATCGGCACCTTCCTGGAGCGGGGCGACAGCACCGCGCGCATCTTGGATGTAAAGTACTACGTGCTTCTGCCCTCCATCTCGTTTGTGGGCAGCTCTCTGGACAATGTGCAGTGGGAGACCATCTTGCGCTCTGTCTCCGCCCATCGCTCCTACCGCTGGCTCAATGGCGGCGAGATCACGCCGAAGGGTATCGCGAACTTCCTCATCCTGGATCGCCGCATGCCGCGCTCGCTGGCCTTTTGCGCGGCCAAGCTGGCGGACAATCTGGGCTATCTGGAAGGCGACTATCAGACCCGCCTGCCCTGCCATGAACTGGCTGAACACCTGCGCGACCGGTTGCGCAACAACACCATCGACATGATTATGGAAGACGGCCTGCATGAGTTCGTGCAGGGTTACATCCGGG
>JBCDIP010000572.1:0-2715 GCA_038748855.1 Pseudomonadota bacterium | reverse complement strand
GGCAGCCGGAACGGCAGGCGCGAGCCATACCACTGAGCCAGCCGCACCATGCTGGTTTCGGCAATGTCGATGGCCTTGTCCTTGGCCAGGTAGGTTTCAAAGTCGTGGAAGAAGGTCTCCACCGCGCTCTCAGGTCGGGTGGCGGGGGAGCGGAACGTGGAGAGGACGCCAAGTCCCGCAACCCCCGCGGCCAGCGTCCCGCCGGCCCCGATCAGGAAAGACCGCCGGCCAAGACGTCCCGGCCGGGGTCCGTTCGTCACGGAGAACGTATTTCCATCAATGTCGAATTTATCAAAAACCGCCGCGCGCAGAGATTCAGGCGCCTTGGTCTTCTGGCTGTGCTCGCCTAAGAGCTCATTCAGTGTCTCCAGCTTCTGAGCCGCTTCGGCCATCTCTGAGTCGCGCTTAAGCTGCGCCTCAAACTGAAGCTTGTCTTCCAGGCTCAGCTCGCCGTCGATGTAAGGTTCAAGTCCACTCATGGTCTTTTCCGTTTTCATGGTTCGGCTACCTCACAAGTCTCAAACGCGATGGCGGGTCTTCGGGGGGCTCTTCACCAAAGCGTTCGTCCAGATAATCGCTCAAATCCTCGCACAGCTTCACCCGCGCCCGGCTGAGCCTGGAGCGCACAGTTCCCACGGGCACGCTCAGCGCTTCTGCAGCTTCCGCGTAGGAGAGTTGTTCGATGATCACCAGCTGCACCGCCGCGCGCTGGTCCGGAGGAAGGGCGGCAACGGCCTCTTCGATCTGATGTCCAAGCTGTTGGTTCGCAACGAAGGCCTCGGGCAGAACCTCCTCTGACTGCAGGCCGAGATCCTGCGCCGTCTCCGGGTCGAAGGGCACGTTGACGCGGCGGGCCCGGGCGCGCAAATGGTCAAGGCAGGAATTGTGCAGGATCGCAAACAGCCAGGCCCGCAGGTTCCCGTCTGCCTTAAAGCGGTCCAGGTTTCGCCAGGCTTTGTCCAGGCTTTCCTGGACGGCATCTTCGGCTTCCGCCTGGTTGTAGAGCATCCGGTAGGCGGTGCGGTAAAGCGAGTCGAATTCGCGGCTTACCGTCTCGCGGAAGATGTCTTGGATTTTGTTCTTGCCAAACTTCATCGGGCTAGCTTATGCCATTTGTCCTGAAGGGTGGCGCCCACGGCCGATCTATCTTGACCACGACCGGCTGCGAGCGCCACCCTTACCGGGTGGGGTCAGGTTACAATCACCTTTGCGCCGATTTTGGCGCGCTTGTGCAAATCAATGATCTCCTCGTTCAGCAAGCGGATACAGCCGCTCGAGCGGGCATATCCGATGGAGGACGGGTTATTGGTGCCGTGGATCCGGTAAAGCGTGTCCCGGTTGCCCTGGTAGAGATAGAGCGCGCGGGCGCCCAGCGGGTTCTTCGGCCCGCCTTTCACCATCTTCGGCAACCGGCGGCGGTTCTTTTTCCACTCGCGCCGGCGCATGTTCTCCGTGGGGTACCAGGCTGGCCACTTGGCCTTGCGCTTAATGTGGGCAGCACCCTTCCAGGCAAACCCGGCGCGTCCGACGCCAACGCCATATTTCATGGCCATGCCGTCTTCCATCACCAGGTAGAGCGCCCGTTCGGAGGTGTCCACGATGATGGTGCCGACCTCTTCGACGGTGTCATAGGACACCAGCTCTTTGCCCTTATAATTGGAGGGCCGTGAGTGGCGCACCTTCTTGCGCACAACGCGCCGGCTGCGCCGTTGCGGCTCCGGTTTTGAAAACGATGAGGTGAAGTTAAATCGCGTGGAAGCCGATGCCGCCGACGCCGCAACGCCAGTGGCCATAAAGCTCGCAAGTCCCAGCAATAAATCTCGTCTTTTCATGTTGCCTTCTCTCAACTCCAAACGGGGCATTTGCCCTTATTTTTGCCAATGATGCCTCTGCTAACGTCTGGGACCCTTGAAGGTTCCGCTGGTAACAAATATGTGAGCAAAAAGGATGGAACACATGGCCACGAAACCAGCACACCTGAAGCGCAGCGACTGGGCGAGCACGGAAGCTCTCTGGAAGGGGGTTTTGGAGGGAAAGACGATCGACACGGGCGTGACGGTGATTTTCTACGCCACTGAGGAGGTTGGCAAAGGCCCGCTCTGGCACGTTCACCCCTATGATGAGCTCTTCATCGTGCGCACTGGCCGCGCGCTGTTCACAGTGGGCGAGGAGAAGATCGAGGCCGAAGCCGGCGACATTCTCCTAGGCCCCGCCAATGTGCCGCATAAGTATCACAACCTGGGCCCGGGGCTCTTGGAGACCACGGACATCCATGTGAGCGATACGTGGATTCAGACGGATTTGGACGATCCTGAGCTCTCGTCCTGATCCATGCAAAGGTAGCCGTAGAGGGTGGTCATGAGGCTCAACGTGAACATGCACCAACACCATTGAGTGACCGCCACCACCACGAGCCCTACATAGTACATGACACCTCCAGCACTGGCAGGCTCCGGGCCAAGAAAGAGAGAGTTCATGTAATCGATGCCGAACCCCATTCCGCTCGCGATGACTGAGACAGTGATAATCTGTAGAGCGAATGGTTTAGTTGTGCGCCAGGCCCACGCGAATGTGTGAGGATCGGGATTTACTCTGCCAAGCTCGTCACGTCTTGCCAGGGCAATCGCCGGCAGCAATATGCACAGCCTATAGAATGCGTACGAAAGCAAGGCGGTTACCAGCAAGTAAAGCAGGCGTGTGGAGGGCTCACGGTCG
>JBCDIP010000571.1:0-2715 GCA_038748855.1 Pseudomonadota bacterium | reverse complement strand
GGCGAATTCTCCGAGCTGGAGTCACAGGTTCTTTTGCAGCTGCTTCCCGCTGGCGGCACGGCCGTTGAGGTCGGCGCCAATGTTGGCGCCCACACGGTGGCGCTGGCCCGCAAAGCAGGCGCTGCGGGCCGTGTTTATGCCTATGAGCCCCAACCGGTCATTTTTCAGAACCTCTGCGCCAATCTGGCTCTGAACGGTCTTACTAACGTTTACCCTCACAACCAGGCCTGCGGTGCAAAGGCGGACAGCATGAGGTTCCCGGATATCAATTACGGCGTTAAGGGCAATTTTGGGGGTGTTTCTCTGGACATGCTGCCGGATGTGGAGACCGGCATGATGATTGACATTATCCCTCTGGACAGCTTGGGGCTGCGCCGATGCGATTTGCTGAAGATTGATGCGGAAGGCATGGAACAGCCGGTGCTGGATGGTGGGCGCGAACTGATCAAATCCTGTGCTCCCATCCTATATGTGGAGAACGACCGCGTGGAGCAGTCGGCTGAGCTGATCGAAACGATCCAGCACTTGGGCTACAGAGCCTGGTGGCACACCCCGCCCTATTTCAACAAGGACAACTTCTCCAAAAATCCCGAAAACGCCTGGCCAGGCGTCGTCAGCATCAACATGCTGTGCGTGCCAAACTCTCGAAAGGCCAACATTACCGGGCTCGTAGAAGTTCTCAATCCGGACGATCGGCCTGAACGCAAGCGTTAAAAAGCCTAGGCTGGCCGCACCCACACATGCACATCGTGAAACATGCCGCCGCCAACGGGAGGGGGAACATCTGCCGACACAAGGGTGTTGATGCCACGGCCATCTTCAAACATGTGGTTCGGCCAGATGGACTCGGCAATCACAACGCCGCGCTGGACCCCGTCAAAGGTCTTGGCGTGGAGGCGCACCTCACCCCGCTTGTTCCCAATGACAATCTTCTGGCCGTCCTGAAGGTTCAAGGCCTCCATGTCGTCCGGGTGTACAAACAGCTCCGGTCTGCCTTCCTTGTCCAGGGACGTCGCCGTTTCGTTGAATGACGAGTTGAGAAAGTTCCGCGCCGGGCTCGTGGCCATGCGGAAGGGATGGTCTTGGTCGGCATTCTCAGTCACGTCCCAATGGGTCGGCCATTTGGGCATGGCATCGCAATCACCATAGTTGGTAACCTCAGGCCGGAAGTAGGCACTTTTCCAATCCGGGCTGAAGCGGTACTTGCCATCCGGGTGACCGAAGCCATCAAGATAGTGTGCGTGTTCAAACTCGGGCTGTGCGTCTATCCAGCGGTCCTTTTCCAGGGCGTCCAGCGTTCCCCATCCGCTCACTTGAAGGGTATGATCGATCAGCTCTCGAGGAGTGCGCTCAAAGCCTTCATGCTCCGCGCCCAGCCGCTTGGCCAGTCCCAAAATCACCTCGTGGTTGGAACGGCACTCCTCCGGCGCCTCTATGAGCTTCGGACCGAGCATCACATGTTGGTGCCCGCCCCCCTGATAAAGATCATCATGCTCCAGAAACATGGTCGCCGGCAGGACAATATCCGCCCAGGCCGCCGTCTCAGTGAGAAACTGTTCATGGACGCACGTGAACAGATCTTCCCGGGCAAAGCCCTGCTTCACCAGATCTTGCTCGGGGGCAACCGATACGGGATTCGTATTCTGAGTGAACAGCGCCATAACCGGCCCACCGCCCTTGAGCGCCTCGCGATCGCCCGTTAGTACCCTGCCAATCTGCGATTGATCCATCCAGCGCACCGACGGATCCTTCACGTCCAGCCCTTCTATAAGGGTTTTGTTCCAATGGTAGATGCCGCCATTATTGTGGAATGCACCTCCCCCCTCGTGCTGCCAGCAGCCTTTCACAGCCGCAATGGACAGGACCGCATGCATGTTCGCTGAACCATTGCGTTGGCGGGCAAAACCATAGCCGAGCCGGAAATAGGTCCGGTCTGTTGTGCCGATCAGCTTGGCAAGCTCTTCAATCCGTTCCACTGGCAACCCGGTGATGGCAGCAGCCCACTCGGGGGTCTTATCGCTCAATTGCGCCTCGAGCCCGTCCGGATCATCGGTGTACTTCTCCATGTACGGGCGATCTGCGGCACCGTCCCGGAACAGGATGTGCATGATGGCACAGGCCAAAGCTCCATCCGTGCCCGGCTTCAGCACCACGCCCATATCGGCCTGTTTCATTGTGGAGGTTTCATAAACATCCACACAGACAATCTTGGCCCCGCGCTCCTTTCGGCCGCGGATGGCGTGCGTCATCACGTTGACCTGGGTATGGACGGGATTTGTTCCCCAGATAATGATCAGGTCAGATTTAGCCATCTCTCGCGGATCGGTTCCGCGCAGTTTGCCTGTTCCGGCGATGAACCCTGACCAGGGCAGCGATACACAGAAAGTGTCATACATGCCCGAATAGCGCTTGGCGTGACGCAGCCGGTTGATCCCATCGCGCATCACCAGCCCCATGGTGCCGGCATAAAAATAGGGCCAGATCGCTTCAGCCCCATGGCGCGCCTCGATCTTGAGCAGCTGCTCAGCAACTTCATCGAGCGCGTCTTCGACAGAAATTTCCTGCCAGTCCCCCGCTCCTTTTGCGCCCTTGCGCTTCAGAGCCCGGGTCAACCGGTCCGGATGGTGGACGCGCTCAGCGTAGCGCGCAACTTTTGCGCAGATGACGCCGGCGGTGTAGGTGTTGTCTTTGGCTCCATAAACGCGACCAATGGTG
>JBCDIP010000570.1:0-2720 GCA_038748855.1 Pseudomonadota bacterium | reverse complement strand
GTCTTTTCAGGGTGCCCTTCATGTCGAAAATCATCATGGTGATCGCCGCCGCCGTGGCGCTCATTCAGCTCATCAAGCCTCTGGGCTGGCCGGGACTGAAGCGGCGCCAGGATGCCTGGAAGCTGGTGCTGTTCGGCGCGGGCGCGAGCGTGGCCGCGGTGGCCGTGGCGTCACTGATTGAGAAGGGCCTCGGCTGAGGTTCAGCTGTGGGACCAGTCGTTGGGATTTTCTGAATTGTTGGGCGAGAGGCCCAGGACGTCCCCGTCCGTAGAGCAGCCGAGCCCGAGCGCCGTGCGATTGGCGTAGGAGAAGTAGGCGCTCACCTGGTTGATCTCCAAGATCTCTCCATCGTCATAGCCCGCGTTGCGCAGGGCCACAATGTCGCCTTCGCTCAAGTCTGCCGGAGCCTTGGTCAAGATTTGGGCATAGCGCAGAGCCACTTGCTCGCGGGCGCTCAGCGGTGTGGTCTCAATCGAACCAGCTTCCAGAGCGGTGCGGATGGCATCGGCCTTGGCATCGCCGCCCAGAAGGCGCTTCAAGCCGGCAAAATGATGCTCAACGCAATAGTCGCATTTATTGAGCAGGCTGACCCACATGCCCAAGGTCTCCAGGAACCATTTGGGCACCTGGTTGCCGGAATGGTGCAGCACGTTCTTGTAGATGGCCATGTGCCCTTCCATGGAATGGGGGCGCAGGCTGTGGGCCATCATGATGTTGTCGACGTTATCGTCCGGACCCTTCACCCGGTCATAGAGGGTCTTCAGGCGGCCGGTTGCCTCCCCGTAGGGAACGGTCTTGATCCAGCTCATTGCTCGCCTTCGATCAGCTCGGTTTCTGCGATCTCAATGCCAAAGCCCGACAGGCCCACATAGGTGCGGTCACGCGAGGCCAGGAGCTTGATGGACTTCACATCCAGATCGCGCAGGATCTGAGCGCCAAGGCCGATGTCGCGCCAGACCTGTTCGCGGCTGCGCGAGGAGGCTGTGTCTTCCTCGTTCGTATCCTCGCTCAGATAAGAGCCTGGCACGCCGGCGGCGCCCACCCTGAGGTAGATCAGGATGCCGCGGCCTTCGCGTTCAAACCAGTCATACATGCGCTCAAGCGTGGCGCGGTCGCCGAGGGCATCTTCCAGCACATCTTCGCGATGGAGGCGCGCGGGGATGCCCTCTCCATTGGACACATCCCCGAAGGTGACGGCAAGATGCTCGATGGTGTCGAACGGCGTGGTGTAAGAGATTGCGGTGGCGGTGCCGATCCTGGTTTGGAACTCGTAGGTGGAGACCTGCTCCACAAGCCGCTCGCGCGATTGGCGGTATTCAATGAGGTCGGCGACCGAGATGATCTTCAGGCCATGCTCGCGGGCGAAGGCGAACACCTGGTCGCCCTTCTTCACCGTGCCGTCATCATTGACCAACTCGGCGATGACGCCCACCGGCGCCAGGTTGGCGAGCTTTGCAAGATCCACAGCCGCTTCGGTGTGGCCGGAGCGCATCAGGACGCCGCCGCGTTTTGCAATCAGCGGGAACATGTGGCCGGGGCGCACAAAGTCTTCTGCCTGCACGTTGCCGTTGGCGAGCGCCCGGGCGGTGCTGGTGCGTTCTGCTGCCGAGATGCCGGTGGTGAGGCCTTCCTTGTAGTCCACCGATACGGTGAAGGCCGTGCTCATGGGTGCATCATTGTCGGCCACCATGGGCACCAGAGAAAGGCGGCGTGCATCTTCGCGCGGCATGGGTACGCAGACGATACCGGTGGTGTGCCGGACGATGAAACCCATCTGCTCCGGGGTGACTTTGGCTGCGGCGACGATGAGATCGCCTTCGTTCTCCCGGTCATCATCATCCACCACCACGACCATTTCGCCATTTGCAATGGCGGTCACGGCCTCTTCTACGGGGTCGAGCTGGAAAGGGTCGGCGGTGGTACTCATACGGCTTAAAGTCTCTTTTGGAATGCGAGGAGGGTTGCTTTAGCTTCTCGCTGCGCGGGGGGCAAGCGCAACCGGCTGGCCTTAAGTCTCCACCACGCCCACATAGGGCAGCTCGCGGAACGAATGGGCCATGTCCATGCCATAGCCCACCACGAACAGATCCGGCGTGCTGAAGCCCAAGAAGTCGGCATCGATATCAGCTGCCCGTTTGCCGGGCTTGTCTAAGAAAACGCAGGTTTTCACCTCCCGCGCACCACGTGCCACGATCAGGTCTTTGGCGAAGGCGATGGTGCGGCCGGATTCCAGGATGTCGTCAATCAGGATCACCGGGCGGTCGCGCACGGTGGCTTCTATGTCGCGCAGGATCTGCACTTGGCCGGAGGATTCCAGGTTCTTGCCATAGCTGGAGAGCATCATCACATCCATCTCCAGAGAGACGCCCTGCATGTGAAGGGCGCGCAGCAGGTCTGCGGCGAAGATGAAGCTGCCTTTCAGGATGGCCACGACGAGAAGGTTCTCAAAATCGTGGGCGGCGATCTCTTTGGCGATGGCGTCGACCCGCTCTGCCACCTCTTCCTCGTTGTAGAGAACTCGGATTGTATGCCCGTCCAAGGTCCGCCGTTCGCCTGCGTTCATTGCTGTGCCCTGTTCATGATGCCACCTGAAGTCCCTTGTAGCGTCTCATCGGCGCCCTGGCCAGCAGTGGCCCTAGAGGGGCCAGAAAAAGAGGATGCACGGCACACCCGCGGCGATCACCAGCACCTCCAGCGGAAGCCCCATGCGCCAATAATCG
>JBCDIP010000569.1:0-2723 GCA_038748855.1 Pseudomonadota bacterium | reverse complement strand
GTTGGCGATGCGCGAGCCGGTGGTGCCGGTGCCAAACTCGTCCAGCGCCTTCTTGCCCGCGGCAATGCAATCTTCCTCAAAGGTGATGCCCATATAGTTGTTGGTGCCGGCCAGGATGGTCTCCCGGCCATTGATGATGGCGCGGGTGGGCGAAATGATCTGATCGTTCGTGGGCCCCACAGCAATAGCGCCCATGGACTTCATGCGCTGAAAACGTTCGGCAAGGGCTTGGTGCTTGGAAAGCAGTTTGCTGGCCATGTAAGGCTGCTCCTAATATCGCTCTTACGCGCCTGAGCGCTCTTTGACGACCCCCATGAGGTCGGAAATGGTTCTGGTATCGGAGAGGACGTTCAGCGGAATGTCGATGTCGAACTTGTCCTCAACCTCCATGACGAAATCCATCACGGCAACGGAATCGATCTTCAGATCGGCGGAAATATCGGTCTCCGGCTTAAGCTCGATATTGTCGGCATTGAAGGGCTGCAGCAACGCCACGATTTCATCGAACATGCTTTGGTCGGAAGCATCCATCAGTGTCTAAATCCAAAAAACGGGCTGGTGTCAGGCTTCAGAGCCAACCCTCAGAGCGATACCAGTCCACGGTTTTCTTGAAGCCTTCTGAAAACCGTGTCTTCGGGGCCCAGGTGCCTGCCGTCTGCAGCTTCTTATTCTCACAGACCCAGTTCGGGTGGTACAGCTCCTGCACCTTGCCGCGCGCCAGGGGAGGGGTCTTGTCCACCATTTTTGCGCCGAATTCAATGGCCCCGGCCGCAGCGGAGAGCACCGTGCGCGGCACAAAAACCGGGCGCACCTGCTGACCACCCACTTCGCCGGCAATCTTGGCAAGGCCCGGCCAGTCATAGCCGCCCTCTTTGCCATCATCCAGCTCGATGGTCTGGCCTTGGGTCTCTTCATCCCCGATCAGGGCGACGATGGCATCCACCAGATCTTCCACGTAAATCAGGGAGAACCGCGCCTCCGCCCGGCCGGGCAGAAGGGCATATCTCTGGGTCAGCGCCTGCAGCAGCGGCAGCGTGGCCTTGTCGCCCGGCCCGTACACGGCAGGCGGGCGCAGAATGACCCAGGGCATGGTGCCGTACTTGGTGAGCTGTGTGAGCTCATGCTCTGCCTGGTTCTTGCTGGCCGCATAGCCGGACAAGTGCGCCTCGCGCGCTGCAAGCGATGAAATGAAGATGAACTGGCCAACCTTGGCCGCCTGAGCTGCGGCCGCCACGTTGCGTGTGCCGTCCACATTCACCGCATCGAAGTCGGCGCGGTCCTTGGCGGCGATCTTGCTGGCCAGATGGATCACCGTGCCGGCACCGGCGGTCAACTCGCGCAGGGCCTGAAGGTTGTCCAGATCGCCATGGGCGATTTCAACGTCCAGATCGGAAAAGAGCTCCCGGGCGGCCTTTTTAGAGCGGACCAGCAGACGGACCCGATGGCCTTCGTCCACCAGGCGGTTCACAAGGTGGCGGCCCACAAACCCGGTCCCACCTGTAATCGCGATCACACTGTCGCTCATCCCGTCAACTCCAACTGTGATATCCGGGCATCCCCGCCCGGACGTGAACCGCGGTGCAGCGCCTATTCGGCCGGCTGCATAGCGATTTGGGCGCCTGTCTCCGGAGAGGCCCCGAAATGCACATAGTCCTCGTCAAGCTCAGCAATCTCGCCGCTCAGAAAGCCCGCTTTTGCACCGGCCCGGGACAGTTTGCCCGATGAGGTGAACGGCAGGCTGCGCGGCGGCACCAGAACCACATGGCACTCAATGCCCGCGCTGCGCTGGATGGCGGCCTTCACGTCCCGGCGCAGATCCTCGCGCTCGGACCGGTCTGACATCCGGCAATGCACCAGAACGACCACGTGGTCATCGTCATTGTCATCTTCGACGGCAAAGGCGGCCGCATCACCGGAGCGTAAGGGCTCCACATGCTCAGCCGACCACTCAATGTCTTGCGGCCAAATGTTGCGGCCATTGTGCAAAATCAGGTCTTTAGACCGGCCGGTGATGACGATTTCGCCGTCCAGCCAATAGCCCATATCGCCCGTGTCCAGCCAACCATCATCAGAGAGCACGTTCTTGGTGGCGTGGTCATTGCCGAAATACCCGGCCATCAAGCTGGGACCTTGGATCAGGATATGGCCGATCTCGCGGTCTTTTAGAACCTTGCCGTTATCGTCGCGCACTTCCACCTGGTGGTCGGGCAGCGGCTTGCCGCAGACAACGAACGAACGGGTCTGCTCAGGGCGTTTCTTGGCCAGATCTCCGGCGGGCACGGCTTTGCGGTTAAGTTTGTATTCAAGCCGGTCCACGCAATCGACGCGCACAGGTGCGTCCAGATCGGTGAAGGTGATGGCGAGGGTCGATTCGGCCATGCCGTAGCTGGGAAGGAACGCTACCGGGTCGAACCCGGCCACTGACATGCGCTGGGTAAAATCTTCCAGAACATCAGGGCGCACCATGTCGCCGCCAATACCGGCGATGCGCCAGGCCGACAAATCGAGCTCTTTGGCTCCTCCATTTACCCGGCGCGAGGCGAGGTCGTAGCCGAACGAGGGCCCATAGGCGATGGTGCAGCGATTGTCCGACATCAGTTTCAGCCACAGGGCCGGCCGGCGGGCAAAAGCAGGCGTGGCCAGATAGTCTACCGTCACCTGACCCATGGCCGGCGACAGCAGGAAGCCAACCAGGCCCATATCGTGGTAGAGCGGCAGCCAGG
>JBCDIP010000568.1:0-2733 GCA_038748855.1 Pseudomonadota bacterium | reverse complement strand
CGGCCATCGGGCAGCAAGCGGATGCCGCCCGGATTGCGCTTGTCCAGCCCGGCTTCATCCAAGAGTTTGTTGGCTTGGGCGATATCGAAGGACACCCAGGCGTTCTGATACTCTTCTTTGTAGAGCGGGCTGGTGGGCAAAACGGTATTTGCGCTGGGGCGGGCAAGGCCATAGTAGACGGCTTGGTTGATCTCGTCGCGATCAATGGCGAGCGATAATGCCCGGCGCACGCGCACGTCACGGAACAGCTTGCGCCACACCTCATCGGCAGCATTCAAATTCGGAAACAAGGCGATCTGCGCCCCTTTGGCCGTTTCCCAAAGCCGCACATTGATGGGATGACGCTTGGTGGCCGCCTTCAGGAAGGTGAAGTTGTCAAAGCGGATGTAACGGCCTTGCAGGTCGGTTTCCCCAGCACCCGCTTTGGTGGGCACCAGCCCGGTTGAGCCAAGCCCAACTTCGATCTTGTCGATATAGGGCAGTTGCTGGCCTTCCGGATCCACCCGGTGATAGTAGGGGTTACGCTCAAAAACAAAGCGCTCTGCCGGGGGTTTTGTGCTGTTGCGCCAGGGCTGCAGCGTCGGAAGGTCCGGGTTCTCCGGCCGGTATTGGCGGCCTAGGCGGCGGTGCAGCGCGGACCAGTTACGCTGCTTGTTCTTTTCCACTTCAGCCTTCAGTTCGCCTGCCGGGCGGTATTTGGCGTGGAAGTTCCGCATGTAATGCGCTGGCATATAGAGATAAAACGGCCGCGCACCCGCGAGCGCAGGGACGAAATTGGGGTTCGGCTCCTTGAAGGTGTAGCGCACGGTGTGTTCGTCGATGATTTCAAACTTCAGCGGCTCCCCGTCCGAGGTCAACAACCGCGGGATGCCTCCGCGCACCAGCTCTTCGTTCTGAATTACATCTTCCCAGAAATAGCGGAAATCCTCAGCCGTGAAGGGGTGGCCATCTGACCATTTGTGACCGGGCCGCAGATGCAGCGTGAAGATCCGGCCGTCTTCCACATCAATCTTCTTCAGAATATCCGGCTTTAGCGCCAGCTTGCTGTCGTAGCCCACAAGCCGGGCATAGCCGTAGACCGTCATCATGCGGATGTCTTTTTGCTTGCCCAGCAACATCCGGATCGTGCCGCCACTCTGGCCGGGCTTTGCCCCCAGGGCCTCAAAATCCACCACAAGCGGCTCGTTCGGCAAGCGCTTGGTAACCGGCGGCAATGACCCTGACGCAACAGCGTCCACAAAGCTTGGCGTTTCTTTGTATGACTGGGCACTTGCAGGCAACAATGAGGCCAGCAAGAGCCCCATGACGAGGAGTAGTCGCTTCATGTTCTCAACTCCATTGCATCTACCGATTTGTGAACCAAGACCTTATGGCCATCGTCGATTTCCAAATGTGTCAGTTCCGGCGCATCGGGCGTGGCAACAAACTTTGGACCCCATGACTCTATATTAGAAGCACCACCGGCTTGAAGTGCGACAAAATCCAAGGGTCGATTGAGATCCGCATAAGGGACCGCTTTCAGCAACGCCCGGGTGTAGGGATGGATCGGGTTTTTGAACAACACATCTCTTGGCGCCGTTTCCACAAGCTTGCCTTTGCACATCACAGCGATCCTGTCCGCCACGTAATCCACCACGGCCAAGTTGTGGGAGATGAACAGGTACGTGAGCCCGAGCTCAGACTGCAAGTCTTTGAGAAGGTTGAGGATCTGGGCCTGTACAGAAACGTCCAGAGCTGAAACCGGCTCATCGCATAAGAGAAGATCGGGGTTCAGAGCCAAGGCCCGCGCGATGCCCACCCGTTGGCGCTGGCCGCCTGAGAAACTGTGTGGGTAGCGGTTAAGGAAACGAGGATCCAGCCCCACAAGCCGCATCAGCTCAGTGACCTTCGCCATGCGCTCTTGTTCGGAGCCCATGTCATGAATGACCAACGGCTCGCGCAGAATGTTCAGCACGGTCATGCGCGGCGACAAAGAGGAAAACGGGTCTTGAAAGACCATCTGCATGCGCGGGCGGAAGTTCTTCAAGTCGGCGCCCTGCAGGCCCAGCACATCTTTCTGACCGCCTGTTCCATTAAACTCGATCGATCCGCTGTCCGGCGTCACCGCGCGCATGATCATCTTGGAAACCGTGGTTTTGCCACAGCCGCTTTCTCCCACCAGTCCAAGGCACTCGCCACGCTTGATGTCCAGGGTGAAGTCGTCCACCGCCACAAGGGTGTTCTCGTCAGTGGCCCCGAAAAACCCGCCCTTCTTGGTGACGAACGTCTTGCGCAGGTTAGAGATCTTTAAGAGCGGTTCGTCTGATTTCGGCTCAGCGTCATCTTTCTTCCCGAAGGCCGGTCCGATCTCATAGTCGATGTCGCGGATCGATTGCAGGCGCTCGCCCGGCTTCATATCGAAATGCGGAACAGCGTGCAGCAGCGCTTTGAGATACGGATGGGCGGGGTTTTCGAAGATCGCCTCTACAGGGCCTGCCTCCATCACCTCGCCGTGGTAAACCACCACCACCTCATCAGCCATGTTGGCGACCACGCCCAGATCGTGGGTGATCAGCAGCAAGGCCATATCCAGATCGCCCTGCAGATCGTGCAGCAGCTTCAGGATCTGCGCCTGGATGGTGACGTCCAAAGCCGTCGTCGGCTCGTCGGCGATCAAGAGAGCGGGACGACAGACCAAGGCCATGGCGATCATGGCGCGCTGGCGCAAACCGCCCGACAGCTCGAAGGGATAGG
>JBCDIP010000567.1:0-2738 GCA_038748855.1 Pseudomonadota bacterium | reverse complement strand
TTTTCTTCCAGCCAGCGCCGCCCGTCGTCGAACAGGGAAACGTCCCCATGAAAGTTGTTGATGAGGAAGGTTTTGATCTGCGCGGCGTCATCTTGCGGGATGATTTGTAGGGTGCCGGCAATAGACGCCATAACGCCTCCGCGGTGGATGTCTCCGATCAGGGCCACCGGAACTCCAGCCGCGTGTGCAAAGCCCATATTGGCAATATCGTGGTTACGTAAATTTATCTCAGCAGGCGATCCTGCCCCTTCAACCAAAATAAGATCCGCCTGATCCCCGAGAGCCTCAAAGCTCTCTAGAATGGCGGGCAGGTATGCGGCCCGCTTGGCCATGTATTCGCGCGCCTTCAGGCTCTCAACCCGCACCCCGCGCACAACCACCTGGGCGCCGGTTTCGGTCTCCGGCTTCAAAAGCACCGGGTTCATATGCACGCTGGGCTCCACCCCGCAGGCAATGGCCTGAAGCGCCTGGGCCCGGCCGATCTCCCCGCCATCTGCAGTGACCGCCGCATTGTTCGACATGTTCTGGGGCTTAAACGGGCGCACCTTCAGGCCGCGCTTGGTGTAGGCCCGGCAAAGCCCTGCGGTGATCAGCGATTTGCCCACATTCGAACCGGTGCCTTGAAGCATCAGCGCGGCCGTCATGGCGCCGGTTCCTGATCAATAATATGGGCGTAGGAGCCCATCACCGTGCCGGCTCTCAGTCCGATCTCGCCTAAGTCGCGGCCAGCCGCGTCTTCGGCGGAAAAAAGCGCTTCGCCGTCACCTTGGGAGATGAGCGTTGAATAGTGAAACTCATGGCCGCGCAGCACGCGGCCAAAGGGCAGAGGGCCTTCGCTCTGCAGGCGCCGATAGCCCAGATGAAGCTTGCGTTTCTCAAATGATGTAACGACAGAAAGAAGGCCGGACATTTTATGGATCGCCGCGTCCGCATCGATGAGACCTTCGCCCAATACCATAAAGCCGCCGCACTCCCCGTAGATCAAGGTGTCCCGCGCGGCCGCCGTTCGCAGACCCTCCATGAATGTCCCGTTGCTTGCCAATTTGCCGGCATGCAGCTCAGGATATCCGCCGGGCAGATATATGGCATCTGCGTCCTCGGCCGGGGCCTCGTTGTTCAGGGGAGAGAAAAAGGAAAGCTCAGCACCGGCCTCGCGCCAGCCGTTCAGGAGGTGGGGGTAGCTGAAGGCGAACGCCTTATCATCGGCAATCGCGATTCGTTGGCCAAGAGGCGATACGGCCCGTCCCAGGTCCGGCGCCTCCAGCGTTCCCTCCGCCAAGGCGCTCAAGCCGCGCAGATCCAGGGCCGCAGCCACCAGATCGGCTGCCGTTTCTATAAAACGCTCCAAACTCTCGTGTTCAGACGCCTGCACCAGACCCAAATGGCGCGACGGCACCTCCAATTCGTAGATATTGCGCACGCAGCCCAGAACCGGAATGCCCAAAGGCTCCATGGCGGTGCGCAGGATCCCCTCATGGCGGTCTGTGGCCACCTTATTGAAGATCACCCCGGCTATGCGGCAGTCCGCCCGGTGGTGGGCAAAGCCGCGCACAAGAGCTGCCGCAGATTGGGATTGGCGCAAGGAATCCACTACCAGAATGATGGGAAATCCCAGCAAACCGGCCAGATCGGCCGTGGATCCTTCACCCGTCTCCGCCCCGTCAAAGAGGCCCATCACCCCTTCGATCACCAGCAGGTCGCGTCCCTCAGCGGCGTGGGAGGCGATGGCCACCACCCGCTCTGGCGGCATGGCCCAGGCATCCAGATTGACGCAAGGCCGGCCTGTGGCCGCTTCATGAAAGCGCGGATCTATGTAATCGGGCCCCGCCTTGGCTGAGCCCACATTGTGGCCCGCCTTGGCCAGGGCGCGCAAAAGGCCGAGGGTCACCAGGGTTTTCCCCGATCCTGACGACGGTGCGGCGATAACCAGACCTTTTGGTGACGTTGTGGGCATTGGCCGAGCAAACTCTGTTTCGTTCTGTTGGGGCAGTGTATAGAGCCAGGTTATGAGCCCTGCAATGCAGCCCCCGTCAGACCAGTTGAAACGTGGATGGACCACGGGTGCATGCGCAACTGCGGCCACCCGTGCCGCGTTTACGGCGCTGCTGACCGGAGAGTTTCCCGACCCGGTTGAGATTGTCCTACCGAAGGGCCAAACGCCGTCCTTCGCGCTTGCCGTGGAGGGCAAAGGCGAGGGTTGGGCTCAAGCCGGTATTGTGAAGGATGCCGGCGATGATCCGGACGTCACCCATGGAGCCTTGATCCTATCCACCGTGCGCCGCGGCGCGCCGGGCAGCGGTGTACGCTTTTTTGCCGGTGAGGGGGTGGGCACGGTCACCTTGCCCGGCCTGCCCATTGCGCCAGGTGAGCCGGCGATCAACCCGGTGCCACGGGCCATGATGGTGGAAGCCATTGAAACCCTTGCCGAAACCCATGGTGAGCCAGGGGATGTGGAGATTGAGATCTCCGTGCCGGAGGGCGCCGAACTGGCGCTCAAAACCTGGAACCCCAGGCTGGGCATCAAAGGCGGGCTCTCGATCTTGGGCACCACGGGCATTGTGAACCCGTTCTCGTGTTCGGCCTGGATCCATTCCATTCACCGGGGCATCGATGTGGCCCGGGCCCAAGGGCGGGCCCATGTGGCCGGCGCCACAGGTTCCACCTCAGAGGCGACGGTGCAGGCGCTTTATGACCTGCCTGACGAGGCCATGTTGGACATGGGAGACTTTGCCGGCGGC
>JBCDIP010000566.1:0-2760 GCA_038748855.1 Pseudomonadota bacterium | reverse complement strand
CGATCGTTCTGTTATTGAGGATGCATGCCGAAGCCCAGAACATATGAGCGCTCAGACTTGATCAAAGCCGCCATGGAGCAGTTTTGGGCGCATGGCTTCTACGCCACCTCCATCCGCGATCTTGTCGCCGTCACAGGGGTGAGCCGTCACGGCCTTTACGCGGAGTTCGATGACAAGCACGGCATCTTCCTTGCCGCCCTGGAAAGCTATCTGGAGACGTTTGTTGAAGAGGCGTTCGGTCGTGTGGAGGAGGAGACCGCATCAGTTCGCGAGATCCGGGATTACTTTGAGTATCTGATCGCGCTGGCTGAGGAGAATGGCCTGCCTGGCCCAGGCTGTCTCATGGCCAACTCAATGGTTGAGGTTGGCCCGCATGAAGAGGCGTTCAAGGCTGTGATCCAGCGCCATCTGGATCGTTTGCGGACAGGGTTTGCGGAGGCGCTTGAGACCGGGCAAGCGCGCGGTGAGGTGGATCCCGCCCTGGATGCCGAGCGTTTTGCGGAGTTCCTCACCATTTCGGCGCAAGGCCTGTGGTCTGCATCGCGCATGATCTCCGATGCGGCGCACCTTCGAGCCTATGTGGACACGCTGCTGGCCCCATTGGACCCTTAAGGAGACGAGGATGGCCACCAAGTCCTCATCGACTGACTTTGAACCGTTGGCCGGAGTGCCGTCGATCCTGGTTGCCTGCAAGGGCAAGCTCAGAATGTTCGCCTTCACGCTGCGCTCCGGCGATGTGTGTCTCTTCAGTCCGGTAAAAGGACTGGCGGAGAAGGTCCGCGACAGCTTGGCGGCGCTGGGACCGGTGCGCTTTCTGCTGGCGCCAAACCACTTCCATAACCAGGGCCTCCAGGAGTTCTTAGAAGTCTACCGCGATGCCCAGCTTGTAGCTTCTGAGGAAGCGATCCCCAGGTTGGAGAAGGTGACAGGACTGTCTTTTACTCCTCTGGATGCGCTTAACGCTGACCTGCCGGACACCATGAGCTTGCTCGGCACGGAGGGCCTGAAGACCGGGGAGGTGTGGCTGCAAGCCCGGTCCGGACCCAAATTGGCATGGATCGTTGTGGACGCTTTTTGCGGCGCCGATGTTTATGGCCTGGTGGACGGGCCGGACCTCCTCAAGACCTTCAAGACTTATGGCCTTGAAGATAAGGACCGCTATGTCTCCTGGCTTCAGACACAGCTCGCCAGTGCTGCGCCAGACATACTAGCGCCCTGCCACGGCAGTGCGGTCCAATGTCCAGACCTTGCAGGCAAACTCACAGCGCTCGTCGCCAACCGCCTATGACGCGTGAGCGCTCACCAACTGCTCAACCAGCCGGGTGACCTCGGCCGACTTGGCATCATCCAATGCGTCCATATGAGGGTTGGCGAAGCGGCCAGAGTCATTGTCGAAGTATTTGCCTGACGCGTTGGCAAACTCGTCCGACAAGGAAGCGCGTGCGATGATGTCCGCTCCGATGCTGAGATCGCCGCCGGCCACGCCGAAGCCTTCTTTCACCATCTTGCTGCCCAGCAGCGAGCCAGGGTTGAGGGCGATGATCGCCGGACCTTCCGGCAGCTGCTCTGCCATGGTGCGCGACCACATGGTGATCGCCAATTTGCTCTGGGCGTAGGCCGACATATCCTCCAACGCCACCTGTCCGGCGAGCGCGCGGCCATCGACCGGGGCTTGCGCGGCGGAGGAGAGGTTCACCACCCGGCCTTCGCTCCCAAGCAACGGCAAGAGACGTTGAGTGAGCAGATAGGGCGCAAGCGTGTTCACCACGAAGCGAACGTCCAATCCATCTGCAGTGACCGGGCTCGGTGTCTTGAAGATGCCGGCGTTGTTGACCAGCACATCGATGCTCTCGTGATCGCCGGCCACCGCTGCTGCCAAGGCGTTTACCTGGGCAAGGTCGGAGAGATCGGCCAGGTAGGCGTGCACCTCTCCCTTGTCAAGCGCGGAAAGCTCGGCTTTTGCAGCGTCCAGTTTGGCTGGGCTGCGCCCGTGGATCAGCACGGTGTGGCCATCCTGAAGCAGTTGACGGGCCGTTTCCAGCCCAATGCCATCGGTTGAGCCTGTGATGAGAAGTGTCTTGGGCATGTGGGTTAGTCTCCTTGGGTCCAGAACTGCGGCAGCACGTTGTCTGCCAGGCGTTTAAGGGTTGTTTCAATGTCAGCTTGGTTGAAGCGCAGGTTCAGCGCCACGTGGTTCACGCCGATCGCCTGGCGTGCCTGCAGATAGGTCTGTAAGAAGTTGGCCCCAGCCCTGAAGCCGAGGTGGATTGGCTGGGGTAGTGCGTCTGGATCCTCCGCCAGATCAACGTAGAGCGGCTCCATGACCGGGCGATCGTTCTGGCCGTCAGCGGCCAGCCGGGTGCGCCAATCTTCGATGATGGCCGCCTGGCTTCTGGGGTCGCGGGGGTACATCATCCAGCCATCACCGTTTCGGACGATCCAATCTGCGTCCTGCTGGCTGCCGCCTGTGATGAGCAGCGGGAGCTTTCCCGCCGCTGGCTTCGGCAGCATGTCCATCCCCGCTGAGGGTTGGCCATACTGGTTTTGGAAGGCGGGTGCCTCATCAGCCATGTGCCGGATGTATTCAAAGCTCTCGCGAAAGCGGGCACCACGCTCTGCGAAGGGCACATTCATGGCCGGATACTCCTCAGGCCTGTCGCCGGAGGCCACGCCCAGGATCAGTCGGCCGCCCGAGAGGGCATCGGCGCTTGCCGCAGCCTTGGCCACGTGCGCGGGATGGCGCAGTGGCAGAATGATGCT
>JBCDIP010000565.1:0-2777 GCA_038748855.1 Pseudomonadota bacterium | reverse complement strand
CGGACTTGGCCCAAACGAACTTCGCAATGATCAAAACAAGCCCGGCGAAGACCAGACCCATCCACGCGAATGCGGCCACGCGCCAATAGGTCAGCGCATAAACATCCACATAGAGATCGAGGCGCAGCACGCAATACTGCACCAGCAATGCGTTCTGTGCAGTCCAGAGCAACACAAGCCAGCGCACCCGTGCTGAGCGCTCAGCGGCGGCTCCGGGCCGGGTGGTGAAGAGCACAAACCCGGCGGCGAGGAGCGCGGTGCCGATCAACGTGTAAGCGCCGCGGTGGGCATAGCCCGCGTAGGTCAAGCCGTCAGGCAACGTCACGCCGCCCCAGAGATAAGTGGCGTCCAAGCCGTTTTGCATTGCGAATAGAAGGTTGAACAGCAGCAGGGACCGAAAGACAGCGGCCTCAGTGAACAGCGACGTCAGGCGCGGACCGTCCAACTGGGGCTGCATGGCCTTCAGATCTTTTGCCAGATCTTTCGGAAGCTTGCAGGCACGCACGCGCAAGAACGGCCAGCACATGAGGCCGGCGACACTCCAAAAAACCCAACGGTTCGGGTGAAAGGCCCAAGCCTCTGCAAACGAACTCAAGTGCTCGATCCAGCGCTCAAACAGAGGATTGGCCGCCGCAAACAGCCACACAAAGATCAAGCTGAACGCAACAGGCACAATCCACCCGCGCAATGCCCCGGTCGCTCGCGTCGGCCGCCTTGCGCTTATCGGCCGCTTCCGGTAGCGCGCCATGTCAATGAACAGCCCGCCCGGCACCCGCACGACGAAGCAGATTGCCGACGCCAGTCCTGCCAGCAGGTCAGCGCTGAGCTTTTGGTTGACCAGCAGCACGAACAGAACGCTTCCCGCCGCGGCAACGCAAAAGCTCAGCGGATTGACCACCTGCAAACTGGGTATTAGCGCGCATCCCAGCACCACACACGCCCAAACGCTGCGGGCCCTTGAGACACGTTGCCGGATCATTATGACGGCGCCGGCCGCCAAGGCGATCGCAAATAGAGCCACCGAGACGCCTGGGCTTCGTTCAAAGAACAGCCAATCGGCAAGCCAGATCAGCGCGATCAGCGCCCAAAGCCGATGAGCCCGCACATTGTGCCAAAAGGATTTGGCGGATTGAGGATGAAGAGATGCTGTCATGCGCGCGACGCTAGTGGCGCGCCGTGCAGACCCTATCCAGACCGTGTGAGCGTTTTCTGCAAAAGCCGGTTAGACGTTTTCCGGCTTCTTGGAGGACTTAGCCGGCGTTTTGGCGTGCTTCTTAATGAGGCGCTCAGCGGCATCTTCTGTGATCTCAGGCACCTTGCCCTCTTCACCCTCGCCTTCCGGACCATGATTGGGCACGACAAGACCGGCCGAAATCACCAGCTTTGCGGCCTGCTCCACCGACATATCCAACCGGATGATGTCGGTCACCGGCACAAATAAAAGGAAACCGGACGTGGGGTTTGGTGTTGTGGGCAGGAAGACGCTGACCATATCTCCATGCGCAGCCTTCTCTGGGATCTCGCCAACCGTGTCGCGGGAGACGAAGGCAATGGCAAAGAGGCCCTTGCGCGGATACTCAATCAACACCACTTCTCTGAAAGACGACGAACTCTGTGCCAAAGCGGTTTCGAAGATTTGCTTCAGGGCCCGGTAGACGTTCCGCACCACAGGCATGCGGTCCAGAACGCTCTCCCAGTAAGCCACGATCGTGCGCCCAAACAGGTTGGCTGTCAGCGCACCGATCACGGTGATCCAGAACAGAGCCAAAAGGAGGCCCACGCCCGGCACAGAGAACGGCAGATAGTTATCCGGATTGAAGCCTGGCGGAACGAAAGGCTTGATCCAGGCATCAAACAGGGAGACAAACCACCAGGTCAGATACACCGTAATGGCAATCGGTGCGGCCACCACAAAACCGGTCAGGAAATATGTGCGCAAGCGCGCAAAAAACCCTGGCCTAGGCAACGGCCCACCAAATCCGCGGCGTGACTTCTTATCTCGTGAGTCTGGCATAGACTGACACGCACTCCCAATATTGGACGGGGTCTTTGGCCCCTTTTCCCCATAGTCTCGTCTATCTTAAGACAGAATGATTGAGGAACGCTGTAAAGTTATGGTTACGAACTCCTTGTAGCACGTTGGCGCACAAATATGACTGGCAATTGGCGGTGAAAAAAATATTCTATCTAGGGTTGGCGTGGCTGTGCGTAGGCCTGGGCGTGATCGGCATCTTTCTGCCACTGTTGCCGACAACCCCGTTTTTGCTGGTGGCGCTCTGGGGGTTCATGAACTCTTCCCCGCGCTTGGCACACTGGCTCAGAAACCACCCAAGACTTGGCCCTTACGTCACGGACTGGAGCGATCATGGCATTGTGCCGGTCAAGGCGAAGATATTGGCCATCACCATGATGAGCGCCAGCATGATCTGGCTCGCGTTCTTCAGCCAGGCCCATTGGGCAGTTGTCACCGTAGTGGGCATTACACTCGCCTGCGTGGCGATCTGGTTAGTCAGGCGTCCTTCAGAACTCTAGGACGCCGCTAGAGAGGGTTTGGAGCTAGTTGGGCCAACCCAGGGGGTACTTCGCAGGATCGGCGCCCAGCAGGCGCAACAGGTCTGAAGACAGGCTGCGCCGACGCGATCTCGTGTTGATGAGCAGCGCACCGCCGCCGCTCTGCACATAGTCGCCTTCAACGTTCAGGGTGCCGATTCCGAACAGACCTCCCGGTGCAACGCCGGCGCCTATATTGAACACCGCGTCGCTGGTGATTGTCCCTT
>JBCDIP010000564.1:0-2783 GCA_038748855.1 Pseudomonadota bacterium | reverse complement strand
GGGCGGTGCAGTCCTTTGCCGCCGAACTGGCTCATGAGCTGGGCAAGGATGAAAAGGAAATGCTGTTAGAGCTGATCGGCTCTGACCGCACGCTCGAGCCCGCCGCGCAAGGTTTCCCCAAAGACTTCTGGGATTATGGAGAAACCTACGCGGAGTACCCAATCGATACGAAACGGCTGAAGAATGTCCTTAACCTGGCGGCCGACAAGGCCGGCTGGGGCAAGAGCTTGCCGAAGGGCGAGGGGCTTGGCCTGGCCGTCCACCGCTCGTTCGTCAGCTACGTGGCGACCGCCGTGCGGGTGAAGATCGTGGACGGCAAGATCCGCGTGCCCGAAATGCATATGGCCATCGACTGCGGCTATGCGGCCAATCCGGAGCGTATTCGCAGCCAGATGGAAGGTGCAGCCGTCATGGGAATGACCCTGGCGTTCTACAGCGGCGTCACCTTTGAGGACGGTGTGGCCCAACAGGGCAACTACGACACCTACCTGATGGTGCGCTCTGACAACTTCCCGGAGACGGTTCACACACACATTGTGGACAACCCCTTCTCCGTCCATGCCGCAGGCGTGGGCGAACCGGGAGTTCCGCCCGTGGCGCCGGCCATCGCAAATGCGATCTTCAATGCCACCGGCAAGCGTTTCCGCGATTTGCCCTTTGGGGATGAGATCGAGACCTGAAGGACGCGGCAGACGATTTGGAAGGGCCGGCCTTGCGCCGGCCCTTTCTCTTTACGTCCGGCCAGGGCCTGTTGCACAATCGGGCATGACCTTATCTGAGCTGGACTTTCGGCCTCTCACACCTGCGCTCATGGATGCCCTGGAGACCATCTTCAAAGGCACCTGGGGCCGCAGCTGTTGGTGCATGCACCCACGCCTGACAGACGCGCAAATGCGGGCTCTACCGGGCGAAGGCAAGGCCAAGGACCGCAAGCGTGCGGCTCTGGAGCAGCTGGCGCGCCGGCCCACTGCTCCCGGTGTGCTGGCCTATCAGGGCCGGGAACCTGTGGGCTGGGTTGCGGTGGCTCCGCGTGGTGAGTATGCCCGGGTAGATGGATCGCGCGCCACGCCGCGGGTGGATGAGGAGAATGTCTGGGTGATCGCCTGCATCGCGGTGCGCAAGGACTATCGGGGGTCGGGCGTTGCCGTGCAGCTCATTCAAGCGGCGGCGGCCTACGCCATTGAGAACGGTGCTCCGGCGGTGGAAGCTTATCCGCGTGCCGGAACGCAACGGACCGGGGACGAAAATGCCTATTTCGGAACCGAGCCCATGTTTAAGCGGGCCGGCTTTGACGTGGTGCGAGGACAGCTGGAAAACCTGCCCCGCAACTGGACACCGCGCGTCACCATGCGTTTAAGGCCAACAAACGCCACGAATGTTCATGTATCAGCTTAAAGACTTTGGTTCCTACACGGCGGGCGGCCGGGTGCACGTGGTCTCCGGTGAGCCGGTGGAGACCATCCAGTTTACCCCAACCACATCCTACCGGTTCGATCCGAATGGCCACCAAATGGTGGAGCATGCTTACGTGCAGTACTTCGTGCCGCAGAACCGCAACGATAAGCCGCCGGTGGTCTTGGTGCATGGCGGCGGCATGACGGGCACCATGTGGGAGACCACGCCCGACGGCCGGCCCGGATGGCTCCAGCTGCTGGTGCGCAAGGGGTTCGAGGTGCACGTGGTGGACAATGTGGAGCGCGGCCGTGCCGGTTGGCATCCGAGCCTATGGGATGGCGATCCGGTTATGCGCACCATGGAAGAAGCCTGGAGCCTCTTCCGCATAGGCGCAGAGGAAAACTTCGCCGACCGCGCACCCTTTCCGGATCAACGCTTCCCCGTCGCGCACCTTGAGGGCTTATGCCGCCAGTTCGTGCCGCGCTGGACTTCAACTTTACCCCATCAGGCGGCCGCGCTGGCTGAGGTGCTCGAACGCCTCGGCCAATCACACGTGATTTGCCACAGCCAGGGCGCTCAAGTGGTGTTCAGCGCAGCTGAGCTTAAACCGGGCCACATCGAACGGATTACTGCACTTGAGCCGTCGGGCTTGCCACAAGGCGCTGCGAGCATGCCCGTAACAATGGTGTTTGGCGACTTTACGGATGCAACCCCGACCTGGCGCGGGCTCATGGAACGCTGCAACAGATTTGCTGAGGCAAGCGGAGCTTTGGTGACCTGGCTCGATCTTGCCGAAAGCGGAATGCCCGCTCATTCCCACATGATGATGATGGATCAGGGGAACGAGCGCGTGCTTGCCCGGGTGCTCGAGAGCTACTGAGCTGCAACCGAGGTCCGCCAGGCGGTGACCTGCTCTGACAAGATGGAAAACCGGTTGCTCATGGTGTCTGGTCCGAGCGGGTCCTGGAACTTGCTGACCACGCCTTCGATCTCATCCCAGTCTTTCTGTGTGAGAGTGCTGGCTGCCACCGGCAGGAAATGTTTCTCTTCTGCTTTCATATGGGCACGTTCGCCGGAAATGAAATCACGGGCCAGCTTCACAAACGTATCGCGCGAGATCTCAGCTTCCATCAGGACGTTCACCACGGCCCGGGTGAATTCGTGCAACCGCTCAGACACATCAGCATGCAACTGGTCAAGCTCGCCAAAGGGCTCAACGGCTTTGGCGTCCCGCGCCTTTAGTTTGCGGAACACCACGTCTTCTTTGGGGTGATGATAGAGGTCCGGGAAGGTGAGGAAGTAATCGATAATCTCGCGGATGAGATCGTAATCGGGCTGATCGGTTTGCTCAAACAAATCAATCTGCGCCTCCAAGAGATCAAGGAGCC
>JBCDIP010000563.1:0-2824 GCA_038748855.1 Pseudomonadota bacterium | reverse complement strand
TTCATGCCGATCTCGCCGGCCCCGCCAAGTGGCAGGAACACAAGATCTTCGTTTCCGGGACGTGGGGCCGTTGAGGTCATGCAGCAAGCTCAATATCAGCGGCGAGAATGCGTGTCACCTCACCATCAGGTGTCTCCAGCAGAAGGGCGCCGGTCTCGTCCAATCCGCTGAAGCGCCCTTGCATCGTTCTTTCAGCATCAAGGCTTGCCGTGATCATCTCCCCGACACCGGCGGCGCGCTCCAACCAGGCTTGCCGAATGGGTTCAAATCCGTCATCCCGCCAGATCCGCAGCCAACGGTTCATGCTCTGGGCCAACAGCTCAAAAGCCTCTCTCGGGCCGATCTCAGCCCCGTGCAGCGCCAATCCGGTGGCGGGCCGTCTCAGATCTTCGCGGGGAACGGTGCCGAGGTTGAGCCCGCAGCCGATCACCACACGTGAGCCCCCGGCGCCCTCTATCAGGATGCCGGCGCTTTTTTCGCCGTTCAGCAACAGATCGTTCGGCCACTTTAAACGCAGCTCAGCACCGCTTCGCTTTGGCAGGCAGGTCTCGGCGACTGAATGGACCGCGAGAGCGGCGATAAACGATAGGTCTGGTGCCCGATCGCCTTGGTCCAAAGTTAAAAGAAGGCTGGTGTAGAGGTTGCCCGGCTCGGAGACCCAGCTGCGCCCAAGGCGCCCGCGCCCAGCGGTCTGGTGAGCCGCCCAGATCCAGAGGGGTCCGCCCTCACCGGCAGCGGCGCGCCGGCCCGCTTCCAGGTTGGTGGAATCAATCTGGTCGAAACAGGCCACATCATAGCCGTCCGGCAATCGGGGCTGCCTCAGATCCATGGGGCTTGCTAAAAGAGCGAGGCAGCCGCTGCCTCTGCTGCGGTGATGATCGGCCGGGCAAACAGCACAAACGCCAAGACGAACACGCCCGACATGGTAATGACCAGTCTGATTTCTCGCGGGGTCTGTTCAAACTCCTGAGTTGGCTCATCCAGATACATGATCTTGATGATCCGCAGATAGTAATAAGCACCCACAACGCTGGCCAGAACGCCGATCACCGCCAAGGCCACCAACCCTTCCTTAATGGCGGCAACGAAGACGAAGAATTTGCCGAAGAAGCCGGCAAGCGGCGGTATGCCGGCCAGCGAAAACAGCAGCAAGGCCAGCACCAGAGCCATGAGCTTGTCGCGGCGCGCCAATCCGGCAAGGTCGTTGATGTCTTCCACCTGCCCCTCATCCTTACTGCGCATGGCCAGGATACAGGCAAATGTACCAAGGGTCATGATCATATAGATCGCCATATAGATGATCACGCCGCGCACGCCTTCTGCCGTGCCTGCAGCAAGACCTACCAGGGCAAATCCCATGTGACCGATCGAGGAATAGGCCATCAGGCGCTTGATATTGTTCTGTCCGATGGCCGCGAAGGCACCGAGCACCATGGACGCGATGGCGATGAAGACGACGATTTGTTGCCAATCTGAGGTCACGCCCGGGAAAGCTTCCACCAGCACGCGTGTGAAGATGGCCATTGCAGCAACTTTCGGTGCTGCGGCAAAGAACGCGGTCACGGGCGTTGGGGCGCCTTCGTACACATCTGGCGTCCACATATGGAACGGCACCGCGGAGACTTTAAAGGCTAGCCCCGCCACCACGAACACGATGCCAAACAGAAGGCCCAATCCCGCAGACCCGTTGGCCACCACGCCTGCAATGGCATCAAACTGTGTGGCGCCGGTGAAGCCGTAGATCAGCGAGGCGCCGTAGAGCAACATGCCGGACGACAAAGCACCCAGCACAAAGTATTTCAGCCCAGCTTCCGATGACCTGACACTGTCCCGGTTGAAGGCCGCAACAACATAGAGCGCGAGCGATTGAAGCTCCAAGCCCATGTAGAGCGCCACCAGATCGTTGGCAGAGATCATCATGCACATGCCAAGCGTCGCCAGCACCACAAGCACAGGATATTCGAAGCGTTGGATCTGCCGGCGTTTCATGAAGGTAACGGACATCATCACCGTCACGGCAGAGCCGAAGATGGTAAGTGCCTTCATGAAGCGCGCAAACGTGTCGTTGGTGAATTGGCCGTTAAAAGCGGTCTCGCCGGTTTGCGTGGAAAAGACCACAAGCCCGCCGGCCGCAGCCAGCAAAAGCAGACACAATGTACTGATCAGGTCAAAACTGTCTTCCCTGCGGAACACGCCGAGCATGAGTAGCGCCATGGCGCCCACAGCCAGAACCAGTTCCGGCAGTATGGTCATCAGATCAGGGGTCAGATCGGTCATAGCTTAAAGGTCCCTCACTGCGCCTGTGCCAGGTTGCCCGCGCTCTCAAGCGCGGCAAGCGAGGCCTGATACTGATCGATAAGTTGGGTCACGGACGCTTCCATGGCATCGATGATCGGTGCGGGGTAAACGCCGAAGAAAATGGTCAGCACGATCAAGGGGGCCAGGATGGCGATCTCCCGCTTGTTCATGTCGGTGATGGTCTTGAGGTTCTCCTTCTCAAGCGCGCCGAACACCACTTTCCGGTAGAGCCAGAGCGCATAGCCCGCTGACAGGATAACGCCTGTTGTGGCGAATGCTGCCACCCAAGTGTTCACTTTAAAGGCGCCTGCCAGGGTCAGAAACTCGCCCACAAATCCGCTCGTGCCCGGCAGGCCCACATTGGCCATGGTGAAGACCATGAAGGTGAAGGCATAGATCGGCATTCGGTTCACCAAACCGCCATAGGCCGCAATCTCGCGGGTATGCATCCGGTCATAGACCACGCCGACACACAAGAAGAGAGCCCACGAGATGAAGCCGTGGGACACCATCTGGAAGATACCGC
>JBCDIP010000562.1:0-2837 GCA_038748855.1 Pseudomonadota bacterium | reverse complement strand
GCCCGGACTGGCGGACGCGTTAGCCTAAAGATTTACTTGGATATTTTGCCACTTGTGTGTCTTGTTGGTTGATGATCACGCGGCTGGATGTTAGGTAAGTTTAACGTCTAGAAAAACATGGCCGGGGATGGGCTTTTACTCTGAGAGGTCCGGCCGAACGGGGCTGAGGGCGTGATTTCCCAGGAAATCACCTTGTCGGTCTGGCTAGAGGGTGAGGTGACCCCAGGTGACTAGATTCAGCTCTGCTTTTGCGCGATCTGCGCTGCTGGCTGTCGTGTGTTGCGTATTGCTGGTGTTCACCGGTAAGGCGTGGGCCGGCCCGTACATTGTTTACGATCCTTCTACGGGCCAGGTTCTGTCCCAGAAAGATGCCGGCAAGCCCTGGTATCCGGCCTCCCTCACCAAACTGATGACCGCCTATGTGACTTTTCATGCGATCAAGGAAGGCGGTCTGAAGCTGAGCGACAAAGTGGTGATGTCGCCGCGCGCCTCCGCTGAGCCGCCCTCTAAGCTAGGCCTGTTGCCGGGACAATCGATCTCACTGGGGCTGGCGCTGAAGACATTGCTGGTGCGCTCCACCAACGACGTAGCCGTGGCGATTGCTGAGCGTGTGGCCGGTGATGTGGAGCGCTTTGTGCTGCTCATGAACC
Source organism: Pseudomonadota bacterium (assembly GCA_038748855.1). Classification (GTDB taxonomy): domain Bacteria; phylum Pseudomonadota; class Alphaproteobacteria; order Rhizobiales; family CAJQND01; genus JAAEUE01. Next base: position 2,187 of record JBCDIP010000562.1, on the reverse strand, counting down.
GCACCGCCAAGAACCTCGGCATGACGGCAACCCACTTTGCCAATCCCCACGGGTTGCCAGATCCGCGGCAGATTACCTCCGCCCGGGATATGGCGATTTTGGGCGGGCGCATCATTCGTGAGTTCCCCCAGTACAATGACTATTTCAATGCGCGTTATGTGAAGGTGGGCAAGCGCAAGCTGTCAAACCGCAACAATGCGTTCTTGAACAGCTGGGATGCGGCGGATGGTTTGAAAACCGGATATGTGTGTAACTCAGGCTCTAACCTGGTGGCGAGCGCGACCGTGGGCGGCCGCCGGCTGATTGCCGTGGTGTTGGGTGCGCGCAATGGAGGCCAGCGGGCAGCCACCGCGAGAAAGATCCTGGAAGCGGCCACCGGAACGGCAGCGCCAAAAGTGGCTTCGGCGGCTGCGGCCGAAAATGATGATTATGATGAAGGCTACAAGCGTGCTGCAGCGGTCTTCAGCGGCGTCCCGTTGGACAGCGTGCGCAATGAAGGCTTTTCAGCAACGCACCTGCCCAAGGACATGGCGCCAGTTGTGTGCAAGCGGCGAGCCTCCTGGCGCACCATCCGGCCTTATAGGCTGAAACGCAAATGGACGGCATCCTTTGGCACATATGAGCGTCCTGGCGCTGCCTATAAGCTTCTGCGCACGCGCCTTTTGAATTCGATAAATGTGGTGCACGGTGGCAACCACGGCTTGGTCCGGAAGCGGCCAGGAAAGACCTACATTGCCGCTCTCGGCAATCTCTCCAAGGACCAGGCCACCCGCTTGTGCGGCCACTTTAACTCCAAATCCAAGCGATGCAGCGTGCTCTCGCCGGACTACATGGCCAGCCTGGCTGTTGCCGACGACGCCTATCACAAGGCGCTGGAAGCCAAGCGCAAAGCGGCTGCCAAAAAGAAGCGAGCCCTTAAAAAGAAGAAAAAGAAGCGCAAACGCATCAAAAAACGTTCTAAAAAGAAGCGCAAGACAACGGCCACTCGCTGAAGAATTGTAAAGCGTCTAGGGTGAGCGTATGAGCGACACACAGACAAAGGCACCCGTGCCTCTTTCCGTGCTGACAGGGTTTTTGGGCGCAGGGAAAACGACACTTCTCAATCAACTCTTGCAGGACCCAGCCATGGCAGGCACGGCGGTCATTATCAATGAGTTTGGTGAGATCGGGATCGATCATCTGCTGGTGGAAACCGCAGATGAGAATGTGATGGAGATGTCCTCGGGCTGTCTGTGCTGCACCATTCGCGGCGACCTTATTGACACCATGGTCGATCTCATGACCCGGCGCGATGAAGGTACGGTGAAGGATTTCGATCGTGTTGTGATTGAAACCACGGGACTGGCAGATCCGGCTCCCATTTTGCACACGATCATGAACCATCCTTGGCTCCTGGCCCGCTACAGGCTTGAATCCGTGATCACCCTGGTAGACGTAGTGAATGGCGAGGCCACATTGGACGCCCATGTAGAGGCGGTGAAGCAGGTGGCCATGGCGGACCGACTGGTGCTTTCGAAGGCTGATCTCTTGCAAGGGCTGGAGGGCGAGGAGAAGTTCGCGTCATTGATCGTGCGCCTGCGCAAGCTGGCCCCCGCAGCGCGCATTCTGGACGCGCATTGCGGGGAAGCGACGCCCGAAAAACTGTTCAATGCAGGTCTCTATGATCCTGGGAGCAAATCGCCAGATGTGAAGCGCTGGCTGGCCGAGGAGGCCTACAGCACAGGCCGCAATGGACATGGTCACGGCCATCATCACCATCATGATGTGAACCGGCACGATGATCATATCAGCGCGTTCTGTATTGCCTCTGATCTGGCGATCAGCGCACCGTCGTTTGATCTGTTCTTGGAGCTGCTGCGCTCCTATCACGGGCCGAACCTTTTGCGGGTCAAAGGCATCGTGAAGATCGAAGAAGACCCCGAGCGCCCGTTTATCATCCACGGTGTGCAGCATGTGTTCCATCCGCCGGTGCAGCTTGATGCCTGGCCTGACGACGACAAGCGCTCGCGGCTGGTGTTCATTACGCGTGATGTGCAGAAAGCGGAGCTGGAGAAGATCTTCATGGCGTTCGCCGATCGCTCCCAAGGAGCCGGCGCGGCGTTCCGTGATGACACCCTGTCTTTGCGCAGCGGAGGTTTGCTTGAAGAATGAGCGTGAAACTCTACGGTTTGAAAAACTGTGATACCT
>JBCDIP010000561.1:0-2841 GCA_038748855.1 Pseudomonadota bacterium | reverse complement strand
CCGTGGGTCGCGGATCAGGAAAAGGTTCACCAGTCGCCCTGCCATCTCCTCATCATCATAGATCTGCGGCAGGTGGTAATAGCTCATATCCTTAAAGAACACAGGCCCCGTCTCCGCGGCGGCGAAGATCATCTCCCGTGTCTCCTCATAGCTCACCCGTTGATCGTCGCTCGGTTCAAACTTCGGCATCATCCGTGGCGAGCGGTTGAGGCAGTAGTCGTACATGAAGGGCTCATGGAAACAGGTCAGATCCCCGCGCTCGCGCATCACCCGCTCCACGGCCGTGGACATGGAGCGCGGATGAACCCACAAAGCTATGATCGGATGCTCAGCCATCGCCGCCCACACTAGAAAATTGCCGAAGCCGGGGCTCCATTAATTTTGCTTATGCCCCGCTGCCCATATTGCGCGAGGCCTCTCTTGGCCTATTAGTTGGGCCCATGCAACGCAAGTGGACCCGAAATGGCAGAGCTTCCTAAATCCGCCAGGATCGTCATCATTGGCGGCGGTGTGATCGGCCTGTCGTGCGCCTATCATCTGGCCAAACTGGGCGCTGAGGATGTGATCCTTCTGGAGCGCCATCAGCTCACCAGCGGCACCTCCTGGCATGCGGCCGGGATCATCGGTCCATTGCGGGCTTCCATGAACCTCACCAAGCTCGCCGTCTACGCCACGGAGCTTCTGCCGGCCATCGAGGCGGAAACCGGCCAGGCCACCGGCTACAAGCAAACCGGCGGCTTCTGGCTCGCCCAAACAGAAGAGCGCATGTGCGAGCTGAGGCGCATTGCCGATATTGGCGATATGGCCGGTCTAACGCCGGAGATCCTGACGCCCGATGAGATCGGATCCCGCCTCAGCCTCCTCAACACGCGCGATATCACGGGCGGCATGTGGGTGGCTGAAGACGGCCAGGCCAATCCGGTGGATGTGTGCATGGCCTATGCGAAAGGCGCCCGCGATCACGGGGCGCAGCTATGTGAAGGGGTCAGCGTGGCGACGGTGCACACCCAAGAAGGCGCCGTCCACAGTGTGGAGACCTCAGACGGCCACACCATCCGCTGCGAGAAAGTGCTCAATTGCGCCGGCGCCTGGGCCCATGAGCTCGGCAAGACGTCCGGCGTTGCGGTTCCGCTGCAAGCGGTAGAGCACATGTATGTGGTCACCGAACCCATTACGGATCTGCCCCAGCCCTTCCCCATCCTGCGCGATCTGGAGGGGCGCATCTACATCAAGGAGGATGCCGGCAAGCTGGTGCTCGGCGGCTTTGAGGCCGATGCGAAGATCTGGCGCCCGGACAGCGCCGGGCCCGATGCTCCCTTCCTGGAGCTGCCGGAAGACTGGGACCAGTTCGGCCCCTTCATGGAAGCCGGTCTCAACCGCATTCCCACCCTGAGCGAAAGCGGCATCCAGCACTTTATGGTCGGCCCGGAGAGCTTCACCCCCGACACCAAGCAGGTGATGGGCGAGGCTCCGGAGTGCCAAAACTACTTCGTGGCCGCGGGCTTCAACTCCATCGGCATCATCTCTTCTGCCGGGGTGGGCAAGGTGATGGCCGAATGGGTGACCGGCGGCGCCGCGCCCCTGGACCTATGGGACCTGGACATTGCCCGCTTTGAGCCGCACCACAACACGCCGCAGTTCTTGGACGCCCGGGTGCAGGAAGCGGTGGCCAGCCAGTTTGAGATGCATTGGCCCTACAAACAGATGAAGACCGGGCGCGATCTCAATCACACCCCCTTCCACGAGGCCTTCGCAGCCCGCGGTGCCGTGTTCGGCGCGCCCACCGGCTGGGAGCGCCCGCTCTTCTTCGCCCCCGGTGAGACCCTCCACTACAGCTACGGCGCACAAAGCTGGTGGCCCCATGCGGAGCGAGAAGTGAAGGCCATGAGCGACCGCGCCGCACTCTTGGAGCTGAGCCCTTTCGGCAAGTTCAAGGTGGAGGGCCGGGATGCAGCCGCATTCCTGCAGCGCCTCTGCGCGGCCGACGTGGATGGCCCTGAAGGCCAGATCACCTACACCCCTATGCTCAACGCCCGCGGCGGCATGGAAGCCGACCTCACGGTGACCCGCCTGTCGGACACCAGCTTCATGGTGGTGAGCGGCGCGGCCACTCGGCGCAAGGACCTCACCTGGATGCAGCGCGCCATCCGCGCCGGCGAAGACGTGGCGATCAGCGACATCACCGAAGACCGCGCCGTCCTCGGTCTCATGGGTCCTGCCGCTCGGGAGGTCCTGTCAAGGCTCACGGCAGACGATCTCTCAGATGAGGCCTTCCCGCTGGCCACATCCCGCAAGATCCAACTTGGACACACACATGTCCGCGCCTCGCGCCTCTCCTATGTGGGCGAGCTGGGCTGGGAGCTCTACATCCGGGCCGCTGAAGCTGCCAAGGTCATGGAGCTCTTCGCGGACGCAAACCTCGCCGCCCTCGGCCTCTTCGCCATCGACAGCTGCCGCATGGAGAAGGGTTTCCGCCATTGGGGCCACGATCTAGGGCCTGAGGACACGCCGCTCGAGGCCGGCCTGGGCTTTACCGTGGCCTGGGAGAAGTCAGGCGGCTTTACGGGGCTGGAGGCCCTGCAGCGCCAGAAGGCCGAAGGTCTGGAGCGCCGCATCCTCCTCTTTGAGGCAGGCCCGGAGCCCCTCCTCCTCCACGAGGAGCCGGTCCTGCGCGGCGGCGAGTATGTGGGCCGCACCACCTCCGGCGCCCGCGGCCTCCGCACGGGCAAGAACCTCTGCTTCGCCAACGTGACGGTCCCGCGCGGCGAACCCTTAAGCGACACTTTGAACGCCAGTTACGAGATCATCGTTGCCGGCGAGCGCCATCCCTTAACGCCACTG
>JBCDIP010000560.1:0-2846 GCA_038748855.1 Pseudomonadota bacterium | reverse complement strand
TCGCCCACTTCGGTTTGGATCGGCCCTGCATCCGGCGTGTCCACCGTGGCACCATACTCAATGCACCCATCCTCAGCGTGCACCGCCGGCACATTGGCTTGGAAAGCTTCCAGAACTTCGCCGCGCAGACCCGGCTTTGCGGTGATCACCGCCACAACGTGCACCATCCCCATTTTTCTACTCCTTTCACTGTTGGTTTTGGGGCCAAACTACGGTGCTTTTTCCCGCAGGGCAACGAGAGGCGCGCGCGTTGACAGGCCCGCCTTAGCTCCTATGATCGCCCCTTTGAGGAAGACTATGGGCCCACACATCGTTCACAGCGTCCGCAACGTCACCCTGGGCCCTGAGGCACCATGAGCCCCATCCGTTTCCACATTCACAACGAAACCGCCCCCCTCACCCACGTGATCATGGGCACCGCTGAGGGCTACCATCGGGACCCGGAGCAAGTGGCCGTCGTCAACAGCACGCAGGAAAAGACCGTTTCCGCCACAGGCCACCCCACAGAGGCCCAGCTCTTGCCGGAGTTTGCGGCCTTCCGCAAAGCGATGGAGGACGCCGGGGTGACGGTCCACCAGCCCCGCCTGGCGCCCCCTTCCGTGCAGGACCAGACCTGCCCGCGCGACATCGGCTTTGTCATTGGAGATCTGTTCGTCACCGCCGGCATGCGCCATCCCAGCCGGACGGAGGAAATTGAGGGCATCCGCCACATCCTGGAGGCCTCATCAGGGCGCCATCTGGTGGTCCCGCCACATATGGCCCTGGAGGGCGGAGATGTGGTGGTGGACGCCCCTTATGTGTTCGTGGGCGTGGGCCAGCGCACAGATCCGGGCGGTCCGGCCCTCCTGGAAGAAGCCCTGGGCGCCAAGTTTGATGTGGTACCCCTGCCCTGCCGATCCGCCGATGAGGGCGAGGAGGTTCTGCACCTGGACTGTACGTTCAATCCGCTGGGGCGCGGCCACGCGCTGATCTACCCGGACGGCCTGGTGGAGATCCCGTCACAGGTGGCAGAGAGATACGCCTTGATCGAGGTTACCCGCCAGGAGGCTGAAGCCTTGGCCACCAACGTGTTCTCCGTGGCGCCAGACCACATCATCGCCCGCGCCGACCCCTCCTGCGCGCGGGTGAACGCAGCCTTGCGGGATGCAGGTTACCGGGTAACGGAGGTTGAGTTTAATGGTGTGCCCAGCATTGGCGGCTCGTTCCGCTGCGCAACGCTGCCGCTCGCCAGGCAAGCTTCAGATTAGCGGATCGCTTGAACCCCGGCGCTGCCGGTCGGCAGAGGCGCGGCGCGCTGAAGCTGGTTGCGCATGGTGTCCATGACCTCTGAGTTGGTCTGGCGCTGTTTGGAACGGGCTTTCTCAAGCTGCTGGTCAGTGTCAGCGAAGATCTGATCCATGGCGTCCAGCGCCTCCAGGCGGGCTTCAATGGCCCGGCCCTCTTCCTCCAAAGCATGGATCACCTGGGTGATCTCCCGGTAGCGCACATCCAGCAACTGGCGCTCTTGTTTGGAAAAGTTGGCGTAGGAATGTTCTGACATATCTGCCTCGCTGACGGCTGTGCCCGAGGGCCCTCTAAATGGTTGAGTTAACCATGGCGGTTTTGCCATGATTCGCAAGGGAAGCGCGCGTCAAGGTGCACGGTTATCGGCGGGTTTTATTGGCCCTAACGCTCCAATTCTAAAGGGTCTTGTCCTTGAACTTGCACAAGTCATAAACCACGCACACCGCACAATCGGGCTTGCGGGCCTTGCACACATAGCGCCCATGCAGGATCAGCCAGTGATGGGCGTGGAGCATGAACTCGTCCGGCGTGACCTTCAGGAGCTTTTGCTCCACCTCATCCACATTCTTGCCCGGCGCCAGCCCTACCCGATTGCCAATACGGAAAATGTGGGTGTCTACAGCCATGGTTTTGTGGCCGAACGCCATGTTCAGCACCACGTTTGCGGTCTTGCGGCCCACCCCCGGCAGCGCCACCAATTCGTCGCGGTCTTCGGGCACCTGGCTGTCGTGGTTGGCGATCAGCTGCTCAGAGAGCGCGATTACGTTCTTGGCTTTATTGCGATAGAGGCCGATGGTCTTGATGCGCTGGCGCACGTGGTCCTCGCCCAGCGCCAACATCTTTTCCGGCGTATCGGCTTCTTCGAACAGCAGTTTCGTGGCCTTGTTCACCCCTTCGTCCGTGGCTTGGGCGGAGAGCACCACGGCCACCAGCAACGTGTAAGGATTTGTGTGGTTGAGCTCACCCTGAGGTTCAGGTTTTTGGGTGCGTAGGCGGGAATAGAACTCATGGATCTCCGCCCGGGTCATTTTTGACAATCGCGCCATGGCGTCGGCTAGGCCCTCTTATTGAGCGGCCAGCAGGTGCCAAGTGCGGCGCTCTGTCAACCTTGAGACGGCTTCTGCTTGGGGAAAACTGGGGTATAGTGTCGACCATGACAAGCGTGCCCCTGATTCCCCGGCCCGAGCCCGGCCCAGAGCCCAGCTACTCCGCTGTCCTGCGCCCGCACCGATCTTTGAACCGGGAAGGCTTTCTGGTGCTGATGGCCGCCATCTGCGTGGTGAGCTTCGTGGCGGGCGTTGCCTTCCTGATGATTGGCGCTTGGCCGGTGTTCGGCTTCTTTGGCCTGGATGTGCTGCTGATTTTCTGGGCCTTTAAGGTCAACTACGCCCAGACCCGGAACTATGAATCCATTGAGCTTTTCGAAGATGAGTTGATCGTGCGCCGCGTAGAAGGGCGCCGTCCGCCCAAGGAGTGGCGCTTACAGCCCTATTGGGTGCGCGTGGAGCTGGAAACCAACGAGGATCTGGAGACCTGCGGGCCCCTTTGGCTCACCTCCCATG
>JBCDIP010000559.1:0-2893 GCA_038748855.1 Pseudomonadota bacterium | reverse complement strand
GAGTTTGCCCGCGCGAACCTGCGGTTCTTGAGCTTTGGCTTCCTGGTGGCGCTAACCTCAAGTGCCGGCCAAACCTTCTTTATCGGCGTTTTCGGCCCGGAAGTGCGCGAAGCGTTCTCGCTCAGTCATACCGAGTGGGGGACGATCTACATGATCGGCACGCTCTCCAGTGCCGCGGCGCTGACCTACACGGGCGGCTTGATAGACCGCATGGATCTGCGCCTCTTTGCGGCGCTGGCGATCGCCGGTCTGGCTGGCGCTTGTTTGGTCATCAGTCTGGCACAATCTGTCGTCGCCCTGACAGTCGCCATCTTCCTATTGCGGCAGATGGGGCAGGGCCTGACCAGCCACACGGCCACAACATCCATGGCTCGCTACCACGATGCACACCGGGGCAAGGCGCTCTCGCTTGTCTCCATAGGCTTCACCACTGGTGAGGCGCTGTTGCCCGTACTGGCCGTTGCCGCGATTGCCGCCTGGGGCTGGCGCGAGACCTATAGCTTCACCGCGCTCGTGGTGCTCGGTGTCATCCCCATCGTGCTGTGGCTGCTGCGGGGACATGGGCAAAGGCATGCGGAGTTTCTCGCAGCCGGGGAAGCGGAAACCGCGTCCAACGCCCCGTCGGCCAGCGGCAAGACGCGCTGGGAAATGCTGCGGGAGCCGCGCTTTTACATGTTGCTTCCCGCCGCCGTTGCGCCGTCCTTCATCGTCACAGCCATGTTCTTCCATCATTTGACACTGGCCGAAGCGAAGGGCTGGTCGGCCCAATGGGTGACGGGCAGCTATTGGATGTTTGGCGCAGCCACCGTGCTGGCCTTGCTCACAGCCGGGCCTTTGATTGACCGCTGGAGTGCTGCGCGCATCATGCCGTTCTACCTGCTGCCGCTTGCGGCGGGCCTCGTTCTTCTGGCGCCGGCGGAGAACGCGCTCTGGATTCTCGCCTACCTCTTCTTGGGCGGCTTGAACTCAGGGATCTATTTCGCCGGCCTCACCGCCCTTTGGGCCGAGCTTTATGGTGTGCGCCACTTGGGGGCCATCAAGTCCACCGTCGGGGCCATCAGCGTGTTTGCGTCTGCGCTTGGCCCGGTCACCGTGGGCGTAATGCTCGACCTGGGATATTCCATTGAAACCGTGTGCCTCAGCTTTGCAGCCTACTGTCTGCTCGCCACGCCCTTGTTGATCCGTGCCTTGCGGCGCCCGTCCTATCCTGCGGATTTCGCGGCGGGATAAGCAGGGCGTTTGTTTTTTCGAACAATCCTTGAAAAAGAACGATTTGTTCTTTAAATAGAACAAACAGAATGCTTGCGCCAACGCCGAGGACAGTTCGATGACGGTTTCCCCAAAGGTTTATGTTATCCACGAGAATTCAGCCTGGCTGCCGCCTTTAAGGGCCGCATTTGAGGCACAGCAGACGCCTTATGAAGAATGGCTGCTTGATCGTCTCACAGTGGATCTCAGCTCTGCCCCGCCTGAAGGTGTCTTCTTCAGCCGCATGAGCGCCTCCAACTACACCCGTGGCCATCTGCACGCCAACCACAGCACGGACATCATCTTGCGCTGGCTGGAAGCTCATGGGCGCCGCGTGATCAATGGCAGCGAGGTGTTGCAGTTGGAGTTCTCAAAGGCAGCCCAGCAGATCCGCTTGGATCAGGCCGGCATTGCCACCCCTAAAACCGTAGTGGCGGTCGGGCGCGATAAGATTGTGGACGCGGCGCACGCGCTGGACTTGGTCCCCTTTATTGTGAAGCCCAACCAAGGCGGCAAGGGGCTCGGCGTACAGCTCTTCGCTTCAGTGGAAGAGCTTGAGCAGGTGCTGGCAGGCGACAACTTGCCGGAAACGTTGGATGATGTCTGGTTGGTGCAAGAGAAGATCGCCTCTGATGAGGAGCACATCACGCGGGCAGAGTTTGTAGGCGGCAAGTTCCTCTACGCGGTGAATGTGTTCTCCGGTGGCAGCTTTGAGCTGTGCCCCGCCGATGCATGCAATGTGGACTTTGCAGACTTTTGCCCCGCCGGCTCAAACGACACACCAGAACCTGTTGTGGAGGCCGGGCCCAGGTTTGAGATCTCTGACACGCCTGATCTGGAGCTGGTGGCGAAACTTGAAAAGTTGCTCAGTGAGAACGGCATTGAGGTTGCCGGGATCGAATATATCCGCCGCCCGGATGGCACGCCCGTCGTCTACGACATCAACACCAACACCAATTACAATGCCGGCGCCGAAGAGGCCGCGCAGATTACGGCAGGGGGCATGGAAACGATTGCAGCGTTCTTGACGGATGAATTGGCGGCCCTCACCCAAGTTCAGCCCCTGAAGGCAACCGCGTAATCAGTCGAGCTCAAAGGCGTCCTTGTAGTTCTGCTTGAGGGCAGGGTCCTGGGCGTCCTTTTCCATCAGGCAATTGCCCACCACCAAGGTCTCGATCTCCGTGCCCATGAAGCAGCGGAAGGCATCTTCCGGCGTGCAGACGATCGGCTCGCCGCGCACGTTGAACGAGGTGTTCACGACCACCGGGCAGCCGGTCTTCTCTTCAAAGGCGCTGATGAGCGCGTGGTAGCGCGGATTGGTGCGCTTGCTCACGGTTTGCACTCTGGCGGAATAGTCCACGTGGGTGATGGCCGGGATGGACGAGCGGGGCACGTTGAGCTTTTCAATGCCGAACAGAGCCTTCTCGTCATCGCTCATCTCAGTGCGATGTTCTGCTTTAACATCGGCCACTAAGAGCATGTAAGGACTCTCACAATCCATCTCGAACCAGTCGCTCACCTTCTCCTCCAGAACGGAAGGGGCAAACGGGCGGAAGCTTTCGCGGTACTTCACCTTGAGATTGAGCAGCTTCTGCATGGTGGGTGAACGCGGATCGCCCAGGATGGAGCGGCAGCCCAGTGCCCT
>JBCDIP010000558.1:0-2895 GCA_038748855.1 Pseudomonadota bacterium | reverse complement strand
GCTATTCTGTAGAAGTTTAAACACCTTGCTTTTGTGACAATGTGAGTTTTTGCGGCGAATACACTTTGAGATGGATCTCAATTTGGCTTCCCGCATGCGTATGTACTGAGAATGCTTAACACGTCTCTTGACCGCGCCTTGGCAACAGCCAAATCTAAAGCGCGAGCCGGCGCCACCGACGAAGCGCGGCAGATCTATCAATCCGTCCTGACAAAGTTCCCCAGCAACAAGCGGGCGCGCCGGGGCTTGCAAGCCTTGCCCGCGCCTGTCGTCACTGATGCACCTGAGGCCGAACTGCGCCAGTTTATGCTCCTGTTTGAGAACGCGCGCTACGATCAGGCTGTTCAGTTGGGCGAGCGCATGGTTCAGCGTTATCCGAGCGATGCCATGGTGCGTAATCTGTTGGGCGCTTGCTTTGGGGAAACCGGCCAGTTGGACCGGGCGGCGAGCTGCTTCTTTGAAGCGGTTCGGCTTGATCCACGCGATGCAGAAGCGCACTACAACCTTGCACAGATCCTGCCATCCCTGGGCCGCCCCGGCGAGGCGCTGACGTGTCTGGTGAAAGCATTGGAGCTGTCACCAGAACAGCGTGAGTACTGGAGGAGCTTTGCCGGCCTGCTTCAAACCATCACCTTCAAAGGCTATCACGAGAATTTCGCGGCTCTGTTTCTGAAGCTGTTGAGGCAAAGAGATGTGTGCGAGCCGATTTATGTGGTGCGTCCGATCATCCGATTGTTGAAACATCATGAGGCCATCAAGCGGGCTTCAGCCGCCGTGGAGAAGGACGGCACTCGCGCTCTGAACCTCAACACACTCATCGCTCTGTCTGAGATCCCCCTGCTCAGTGAAATCTTGCGCCTGTGCATCATCCCGGACCCCGAACTGGAGAAAGTTCTAACAATCGCCAGAGGCGGGCTCCTGAGGCATCGTGGAGACAAGCGTTTCTCTGCCGTCTCCCCTCATTTCCAGAACGCGCTGGCCCTGCACTGCCACCTCAATGAGTATGTTTGGGCCACGACCCATGAGGAACGCGAAAAGCTGCAAGACCTTGAACAAGAGCTGGAGACCGGCCCGCGCCCATTCGCAGCGCTGGCCTGTCTTGCCAGCTATAGATCGCTCGCGGATTACTCCTGGCGTGCAGACCTTGCTCAAGACGCGAACTGCCGCGAGATCTTCAGTGTCCAGGTGAAAGCGTCCGACGTTGAAGCGCACATCAGGCAGGAGCTTGAAGAGCTGACCCCAATCGAAGATGAAGCGTCTCAAGCCGTTCAAGAGCAGTATGAAGAGAACCCCTACCCCAGGTGGGTCTCGATGGTCCCCAACGAAGCAGCACTCAGCGTGACCGACTATTTGAGTGCATTGGGCATTCCGAAAACCGACGCAAAGCCCCTGCCCGGTACTTCGCCAGACGTACTCGTGGCAGGGTGCGGCACAGGCCAGCAGGCCATCGACGTGGCAACACGGTTCTCCGGTGCCCGGGTGCTGGCTGTGGACCTTAGCCGCTCCAGCCTCGCATACGCCAAGCGCAAGACGGACGAACTCGGCCTTTCAAACATTGAGTACAAGCATGCAGACATCCTTCGCCTGGACTGTTTGGATCAGCAGTTCGATGTGATCGAAAGCGTAGGTGTGCTGCACCACATGGCCGAACCGCTTGACGGCTGGAAGATCCTTGCCGGCCGCTTGAAACCGGATGGTGTCATGAAGATCGGGCTCTACAGCGCGTTGGCGCGCCGCGAGATCGTCGCCGCCCGCGACGTGATCTCACAGCTTGGGCTCGGCGGCACAAAGGATGACATCCGCATGTTTCGCCAAGCCTTGATGCGCGGCGAGCTTGAAGACCATGACGAACTCGCCAGGCTCACGAAGGTGGACGACTTCTATTCCACCAGCGAATGCCGTGACATGCTGTTCCATGTGCAGGAGCATCGCTTCACGCTTCAGAAGGTGCAAGCCGCGCTGGAAACCCTTGGACTGGACTTCCTGGGTTTCGACCTGCCCACCGCGCTGAAGGAAGGCCCAAAGGCTCACACCTTGCCGCCGCAGGGCTCTCTTGAAGCCTTGAATGCGTGGGACGCGTTTGAGCAGGAAAACCCAGACACGTTTATCAGGATGTATCAGTTTTGGGTGCGTAAAGCGGGCGCCTAAGAATCGAAGCCGGGCTCTTCCAGTGCCGCATCGATCATGCGCTGCCAGTCTTCCACCACGTCGGAATAATCAAGGTGCCCCTGAAACGCCGCTTCAAGCATGGCGTTCGTGGGCTCGCGCAGCTCAGTGAGCACCGCTCTGGCCACTGGAATATAGGAGGCAACAGTTCCCTCTGGCATTTCAGAGGCGATTCTGGCGGCAACCCTCCGGACAATGTCCTCACGCTTGCGCTGAGGCGCCTTTGGGGCCTCATGTTCCGGCTTGGCCTTCTTCGCCTCTTTTGAAGGCAACGGCCGTGCACCAGCCTTTGGTGCATCTTCCCCATAGGCCTCGTAGAGCTTCTTGCGCGCTTCACCGAGCGTGTTCATCTGGACCTCAACCTCATCACTCAACTGACCGGCCATTCTAAACCGGCAACCCAAAACAAAGTGTTACCCACGCCCGCGCCCTACCGAAAACGGCACAACTCTGCGGGTGTTAACCTTCAGGTAAGACTTGGCTTGAGTTGATCGCTAAAATTCGATTCAATTGCTCGCAACAGATTTCGCCTATTCTATGTACAGGTTTGACGGAAACAACACTTCTGACAGGTTTAACGGTTCCAACCCTCCTGACCTTACAAGAACTGAACCGTTTCGAAAAGAGTAATAATCATTTTATTAATGATATAATAATGCCTTTTCAGGTTTAAATAGCATTTGTAAACGATGAATGGCACTTAAACTGGCATTAACTGAGCGAATTTGC
>JBCDIP010000557.1:0-2899 GCA_038748855.1 Pseudomonadota bacterium | reverse complement strand
AATCGGCCACGTTGGCGATGAGCTTTGAGGCAACGCCGTGGCTCTCGCACACATACTTCAAGGTTACCTTCAGCAGATCCACCACGGAGGCAGGCGCCGGTACGGGCGGCTTATTGTTGTGCTTCACGGACGGCACATCGTCCGGGTTCATGTTCTTGCCATCGGCAATGGCTTGCAGCAGGCTCTTGGCTTGCCGGGATTGGGCAAAGCCGCGGGGCAGGGCCCTCAGGCGCGCCAGGCCTTCCACTGAGTCCGGCGCTTGCACCGCCAGCTCGCCCAGAGCGTCTTCCTTCAACACTCTGTTGCGCGGAACGTCGCGCTCCTGAGCCTCGCGCTCGCGCCAAGCGGCCACATGTATGAAGGTGGCCATGGATTTCTTGTTGCGCGCCTTGAACTTCAGCCGCTTCCACGCCTCTTCAGGAAGCGCTGAGTAGGTGTTGGGTGAGGTGAGGATCGCCATTTCCTCTGTCAGCCAGCTTTCGCGGTTCGACTTGTTCAGGGACTTCCTCAATCTCTGATAAACCTGCCGTAAATGCGTCACATCCGACAGCGCATAGGCGAGCTGCTTGTCTGAGAGGGGGCGCCGGCTCCAATCGGTGAAGCGCGAGGATTTGTCAATGGAGTTACCCGTCAGCTGGCGGACGATGTTCTCATATCCAATAGAGTCGCCAAATCCGCACACCATGGCCGCAACCTGCGTGTCGAACATCCGGCTTGGGACAATGCCGCCAAGGTGATGGATGATCTCTACATCCTGCCGGGCGGCGTGGAACACCTTCATCACGGAGTTGTTGCTCATCAGCTCCATGAACGGGTCTAAGGAGAGATCCTCGCTTAAGGGATCGACGATGACCTCATCTTGCTGCCCCGCCATCTGGATCAGGCAAAGAAGCGGCCAATAGGTGGTCTCACGCATAAACTCTGTGTCCACCGTGACGAATTTCTCGGTGGCTAAGCGATCGCAGACTGACTGAAGTTCTTCTGTGGTTGTTATGATATGCATTGAATGTGTATAGCGCCTGCCCATCTGAGTCGCTGTGTGGGCATGCAGTTTTACCAGGGTTTGTTAGGCCTTTTGCTGCTGGCCGATCGATTGTCGTTTCTTCCGCTGTGCTGCTTTTGCACGCCTGGCCATTCTGTAAACGATTGGGGAGGTTTTTAATAGGGCAACGAAAGGCCGCGTGACCTCCACGCCTGGATTTGCGATCTTCCGCCACACCACGAACACCACCAAAGAGCCGTGAATGGCGCTGGTATAACTGAAAAACGCCGCCGCGCCGAACTGCTGGATCATCCAGGACGCCACCAGCGGGCCAACCAGGCCCCCCACGGAGAAGAAGAAGGTGAGGCCAGCAGAAATGATCACGAACTGGCCCTTCTTGGCTTGATCGTTAGCGTGGGCAGCGGAGAGCGAATAGAGCGGGAGGCTAAACCCGCCAAACAGGAAGATCCCGAGATAAACCAGCCAAGGGGTTGCACCCGTCAAAGTGCTCAAGAAGAAGCCGGAACCTGCCGCAAAAGCCGTGGCCACCATCAGTACCCAGCGCCGGCCTAACCGGTCTGACATGGCCCCTAGAGGATATTGAAACAGGGCGCCACCAATGATGCCAAGGCTCATAAAGATGGCAACGCCGGCCACATCCAGCCCAATGTCGGTGGCATAAAGCGGCGCGACCATTCTGAAGGCCGAACTGGTAAGACCAATCGCAAAGGAGCCCACACAGGCCATTTGAGAGATCGCCCATATGGCCTTCAAATCCAGCTTGATGTCTTCCGGAGGGTTGGGTCTGGACCGATCCGACAACGAAATCGGCACCAGGGACAGGCACAGCAACATGCCGGTGATGATGAACAGCGCAAACCCCTCAGTGCCCACCAGCGGGATGAGGAACTGCATGCCTGTTACCGCCGTCAAATCGACAATCCGGTAGATCGACATGAGGCGGGCCCGGTCTTCGTTGTGAGCGCTCTCATTGAGCCAGCTGTCCACCACGAGGAACAGGCCGGAAAAGCAGAACCCCATCACAAAGCGGATGATGATCCAGGAAAGCGGGTTGAGCGCCAGGAGCATGCAGAGCGTGGCAGCCGATGTTATAGCGGCCAGCGCCGCAAACACCCGAATGTGGCCGACAGCGCGGATGAAGTGAGCAGCAGTGAAGCAGGCGATGATGAAGCCGGCAAAATAGGCCGTGCCCATGAGGCCGATAATGACGCGGGAAAAGCCCTCTTGGTCGGCCCGAAGCGTGATCATTGTGCCCAGGACACCGTTGCCCGCAAGCAAAATGCCAGCGGCTGTGAGCAGCGGGATGAGCGGGGCCAGTCGTTTCATTCAGACATGTCGCAGGGCCAATCTGGTCAAAAACCTAGCCCAAAACACCCAAAAGGAGGTGAGCTATCTCAGAAGGGCAGCCCTTCGCTCAGTGCATGGCGGTCACACTCTCCGCGAAAGCCACGCACGCTAGACAATAGCTGCTTGACAAGATGAACACTTGTCTAGTGAAGTGAAGATGTGAGGACTATGGGGTTTCATGTCATGAAGACGATAAGTGTATCGACTGCGACATTTGCCGCAATTTGGGCTGCCCGCAAGGAAGGCGAAGAGACCGAAGACGCAATCCTGTCGCGTTTGCTCGCCGGAGATGGGGCCGCAGCATCGACGCCCGCATCGAAAGCCAGTGCAGGGCTGACGCCGCAGCAAAAGGCGGCCATGCAGAAGCAGAAGATGATCAAGCCGACACCGCCCGCGCCCGCAAAGGCTAAGCCTGCTGAAGCCGAGAAGCCGTGCACGCCTAAGCTGTCGACGACGGATTTGGACCTTTTGTCCTAAAGCGGTTGCCGCCGATCAGTAGGTGGCGCGGCCACCTGACAGATCGAAGACAGCGCCGGTGGTATAGCTGTT
>JBCDIP010000556.1:0-2912 GCA_038748855.1 Pseudomonadota bacterium | reverse complement strand
GAAATCCGATGCTCTATCCAGCTGAGCTACGGGGCCGTTGAGACTGGTTGGTGCTCTTTACCAGAATAAGGGTAAATGATCTTGACGCAACACAAAGGGGACGGGCGCGCTGGTGCTCCGGACCCTTAGTGGGTCCATGGCTGGGGCCGGCCCCATTTGAAGTTTTCCGAGTAAGACTTCTTCTGGCGCGCGGCTTTCTTGGGCGCTTCGACCCGGTAGGCGATGCCGTTCTTCTTGGCATAGGCTTCCGCGGCCGCCTGGCTTTCGAACTTCAGCTTCAGCTGCTGCTTGGTGTCGGCCGAGCTGGTCCAGCCCATGAGCGGGTCGCGGCTGCGCGGGGTGTTGGCCACGAACTCCAGAACCCAGGTCTTGGTCTTGGCGTGACCGGACTGCATGGCCGTTTTGGCCGGTTTGTAGATGCGTGCCGCCATTATCCTCTCCTCCAAGTCCTCTGCTCCAACGACAGCGCTTTGAACGGCGCCGTTCGTTGAAATGGTCGGGGCGGCAGGATTCGAACCTGCGACCCTCTGCTCCCAAAGCAGATGCGCTACCAGGCTGCGCTACGCCCCGAACCTTGGATTTCTCCGGCTTTTGACCGGTTTTGCTAAGTTCGTCAAGAGCTCATGCGCCCCAAGGGCGCAAGCCGCCAAAACCGGTCACTTTCCCTGCCCCATCCGCACCGTCCCGACCCCCTCGTCCACCAAGGGTTCAACCACGTTTCCATAAACCTGCATCCCGATCCGGTTGGCCTTGCCCCCCTTGATCCAGATGGCGCGGCGGGCGGACTGGAAGAGGTTGTCGGAGATCAGGTTCCCGTCGCCCTCAAGCACAATCCCATCCAGCGCATACCGCGAGCTGTTGTCGACGAAGATGTTATTGGAAACATTAGAGAAAACCGTGTTCACCGCCTTGATGCCCACCACATCCTGGCGGGCGGAATTGCGGGCGTAGATGAGGAGATGATGCAGGCTCATCTGGGCCATGCCGTCGGCGAAGATCCCGAAGCGGTTCGCGTTGATGTGGCTGTTGTGGACCTGGAGCTGGGGTTCAACGCCCCGGCTGGTCAGCGCCCGCACGCCCGTGCCCACATCAACCAGGTTTGAGTGGGCCACAAAGATGCCCTCCACGGCGTCAAACGCCAGGCCCACATCGGCGGCCACCGCGGAGATGTTGGTGAACATCTGCTCTGCCGGCTCACCGCGTCCGGACGACGATATTGCCGCAGAACTTGCATAAACACCGGGCCCTAACCGATTACCAACAAACGAGAAAGCGTTGACCACCGGCTTCAACACATCCACCAGCTTCAACCCTTGATGCCAGCCATCCTTCGCCGGACTGGTCCGCCCATGGGCATGCACATTGTCGAGCCTCAGGCGCGGTGTGGTGCGGTTTTGGATGAAGCCGCGCACGATCTGCGCGCTCATGTCCACGGTGAGCGCTGTGCCCCGGCCGGCCTGGCTTGTGTGCAAGGAGAGATCGCGCACCAGCACCCCGTATTGGCCCGTCTGAGGCGCGATCACGATGCCCGACGTCTTGGCGCCCTGCTCCCACAGCAGGACCGTCCCCTCCGGCCCCGCCCCCTTGATGGTGATGGGCGCATAGGGGATCTTGAGGGCACGGTCCAGCACAAACCGGCCCGGCGGGAGGTCAATCACACGCACACCCCGCGCCACCATGGCCTCAAGCAGAGCCACATTGCGGGCGGCGCTGTTGGTCTCCTGAAGGCCCGGTTCCTTGGCGCTCGCCGTTGCGGGCGCCAAGCCAAGCGCCAGGGCCAATAGGATTGCTGCGATATGTCTATACATGTTATTCGTACTCCCGTGAGGTAAGGCTCCCATTCCAGTCCAGCCCCTTCGCCTAAACCTTTCTAATGGCGCATCTATGCCGGACCCTCCACGAGCGGGAGGCTCACACGGTGTTGGTTGGCCGGCGCAGGCTAGACACCAGCGCACAGGACGCCTGATTCCCAGAAGCCTAACCGCGGAAACGGGCGCAACAAAGGACGAGCCCTCCCTCGCAACGATTGCTCGTGGCTTAGCGGGCACACCTGACCATACCCGAACGCCAGTCACACGCCGCCTAAGCGCAGGTTTCAGCCGGGTGGGGATCTGCTCAGGCGCACATATCAGGCGCTCACGTGGGTCGATTTCAGGGGCCCGGAGCTGCTCCCGATCGGCGTTCTGCCGGCGCTGACCGGACGCAAACCGGTCTTTGATGTGCGCGAACATGCGCCCGTGTTCGCACTGAACATGCCCTGGCTGCACTGTCCGGTCTCGCAGCTGATCGGCACAGCAGACCTGGAGAGAACAGAGACTTGGGAAAACGAAGGGGTAAAGTTGACGGCGCTTTGCGCCTCGCCCTAGATCAATGCGGTTGGGGCAGATGGCCTTCTTCGGTGAGCTTGATCTCTGCGGCCATCAAGCCCTTGGGGCCCTGGCCGAAGCGCACGTAGAGCTCCTGATCGGGATAGATCTCGGCGATGGCGTATTTGCGCAGAGTTTCCATGTGGATGAAGATGTCCGGCGAGCTGTCGCTCTCGGTGACGAAGCCGTAGCCGCGCACCCGGTTGAACCACTTCACCTTCACCTTAACCCATTCACTGTCCGGCGCCACGGAGGCGTGGGTGCGCACGGGGCGCTGTACGGGCTGGATGGCCGTGGATGTGTCTACAGAGAGGATCTTCAGCGCCTGAAGGCCTTTTTGCCGTTCAACCGCTTCACAGACAATGCGGGTGCCCTCCAGAACGGCGTCATAACCGTCCCGCTTCAGGCAGCTCAGATGCACCAGCACGTCCGGCATTCCGTTTTCCGGAATTAGGAAGCCGAAGCCCCGCGCCACATCAAACCATTTCACAAACCCGGAAATCTGGATGATGTTTACGGACGAGCTTTCGCTTGTTTCTGTCGTCG
>JBCDIP010000555.1:0-2914 GCA_038748855.1 Pseudomonadota bacterium | reverse complement strand
CAAGTTCATGCAAATGGAGGTCGGCATGGGCATCCTGCCCTGCGGCGGTGGCGCTTCGCCTGACGCATCCTTGTTTGCCTCTTGTTGCTTCTCAGATGGCAGCTCATAAACCACTGAATCACGACACGATTTTTACCGAATTGAGTTCTTTTGGTGGCCTGCAATCACCGCGCCGTGAATGCCTGCATTGCTTGCAAGGGGCCCCGGAAAATGACAGCATGGTTAAGCAAAAATGAAGACGCAAAGGAGGGCCGCTCAAATGACCACTATCTGCCGCCAGCCGATCGATCATCCCAGCGCCTGGAAGGCCAGCGATTTCTCCTCGCCCGACGATTACGCCTTCGACCTAGGTCCCCGTCATTATGATGCGTTCGACAAGGCTCTGGAGGCCATTCACCGCCAGGGCCTGACCTTGGACGATGTGGAAAAGAAACACTTTGAGGTTCCTGAGATTGCTGGGGACATCAAAGCGGTCTTCGACGAAATCCAAACCGGGCGTGGTTTTGTGTTGGTGCGCGGCTTTCCCCTGGAGCGCTATAGCGAGGACGAGATCAGTCTGATCTATTGGGGTCTTGGCACCCATATGGGCCGGGGCGTCTCTCAGTCCGTAATGGGCGACCGGCTCGGCCATGTCATGGATCACTCCCAAAACGATCCCAACGCGCGGGCCTACCGCAATAAGCAAGACCTCAGCCTTCACACGGACCTCTCAGAGATTGTCTCTCTATTGAGCCTGGCCACAGCAAAGAGCGGGGGCCTGAGCCAGTTCGCCTCTGTGGTGACGATCCATAATGAGATTCTCAAACATCATCCCGAATATCTGGAACCGCTTTATGAAGGCTTCCGCTATTACCGCGCGGGCGAGGAAGGCCCCGGTGAAGATCCGGTTACCCCATGGAACGTGCCCGTGTTGGCATACAAGGATGACCTGATCAGCGCGCGCTATGTGCGCAGCTACTTGGAGAACGGAGCGGAGGTTCTGGGCCAGCCCCTCAGTGAGTTGCAGCGCCGGGCGTTGGACTACTTTGATGATGTGGCCAAGCGCGAAGATGTCATGCTGGAGTTCCTGATCGAGCCTGGGCAGGCAGTGTTCCAGAACAACTATGTGGTCCTCCACGCGCGGAGCGCCTTTGAGGATGACGTATCGGCAGGCCATCGGCGCCATCTGTTACGCCTTTGGCTGGATGTGCCTGAAGGCCGCCCGGCGCCGAAGGAGATGGAACTGCACGCCGGCCCCGGCATCGAGCGCCAAGAGGGCAAGCGGCCCTCCGGCGAGGGGGATGCGTACAAAGCTCTGGTGCAGGGTTAGAACGGGCGCCCATGATCACGACACGAGATCGGCCCAAGTAAGATCAAACTTGCCCAGATACTTCCTCAACCGGTCAGCATCGTTTCTGCTGGTTTTTGAAGCTCGCGAGGCAGCAAAAAGCGCCCGGCCCGCAGCGCTGAGGGACTTACTGGACTGACACGTCTTAATGACGGCAGCAAGCTGCACCCTATCGAACGGATCGATCTGGTCCGCAGCTGATCCCACGTGCCGGCGCACCAGCCTGTCATCCTCATCATCCTGCGCGCTTTGCCACTGATGGTTCAAATATGTGGTCTCATGCTCAACCATCTGCGCCGTAATTCGGCTTCGCGGCGCTAACGTGCACAATCGCTGAATGGACGCCCCAAGGTCGCGAAAGTTGCCGGGCCAACGCGTTGCAGGGTCTGTTGCAAAGCGAAGATATCTCTCCAGCGCATCGGCATTAAACCCTACCCTGTGGCCCAAGCTCTTCTCTGCACGGCCAAGCTCAAACTCGACATTGGGTTCGATATCCTCCGGCCTATCACGCAGCTCGGGCAGACTGAATGCCCAAAGATTGAGCCGCGCATAAAGGTCGGACCGGAACAGACCCTTGCCGACCAGCTTTCCCAAGTCCCGGTTCGCCCCCACCAACAGCTGGAACTTACTCGTGATCTCATTGTCGGACCCAAGGGGATAAAACTTGCCTGATTCCACCGCATGCAGAATCATTGCCTGCTCATCCAAACCCAACTCATCGATTTCATCTAGAAACAGGACACCACCATCGGCCTCGCGCAGCAGCCCCCTGCGATCGTTCGACAGGCCTGATACTCCTCCGCGCCGGTGGCCAAATAAGGTGGACATGGCCCGCTCCCCCTTCAGCGTGGAGCAGTTCACGTGCACAAACCGGCCTTTCACTCGCCGGCGCTGCAGCTTCAGCTCATAGATGCGTTCCGCCAGTTCGGATTTGCCCGTGCCTGTTGCCCCCAGCAGCAACAATGGCGCATCAGTTGAAGTGGCCACCCGCTCAATGCGTTCTATAAGACTGTTGAAGGCAGCGTTTCTGGTTTCAATGCCAGATTTGAGAAGCGCATGATACTCATCCGCTACCAGATCGAAACGCTGTTGCAGGGCATTGTACCTGGAAAGATCCAGATCAATGACGTTGATGGTGCCCTCAGGGCCATCTTCTTCTTTGCGCGGCGGGGCAGACTGCAACAGATGAGCGGGGATGTGCCGGGACTCGGTGAGCAAAAACCAGCAAATCTGGGCCACGTGAGTGCCGGTTGTGAGGTGCACATGGTACTCTTCACGCTCTTCATCGAAGCCATAGGTTCGGGCAAAGTCGAACAAGGCACCATAGACTTCCTGAAGATCCCAGGGATCACTTAAGTCGATACGTTGAAGCCAAACCTCAGTGCCCGAGGGACCTGCCTCGATCTCCTTTTTCACCCCTTCTGCAAGGCGCGAGAACTTGTGGTCGTAAAGCAACTCCAACCGCTCTATGGCAAAGTGGGCATGCTGGGTGATCGCGACCGACGGGCGCCAACGCCGGCGCTTGCCCGCATCCAACTGCGTTCCCAGAAAGCCCAAGACGACATTCTTTTTCATATCGTATCAAAT
>JBCDIP010000554.1:0-2917 GCA_038748855.1 Pseudomonadota bacterium | reverse complement strand
GGCTTTGCGTCCATCGACCATGCGGTAGTTCAGCTTGTCAGCTCGATAGGCGCCTTTGTCGAAGAAGATGATGTCTGAGAGGATGCCAATCACGGTTCGATTGCTGAAATAGGCGTTATGCGCCTCGCTCGGATTGCAATAGGCCATGTTGTTGACGTGAACATTGTCAACCAACGCCAAGGGCTGGTTGCGCCGGTTTTTGCGGATGCGCTGGGGCGCTGGAGATTGTAATGGGCCGGAAATCACATCCAGTTGGTCCCATATGTTCACCCAGTGAATGGCCAACTGGCCGCCCGACCGGGTGAACGGTTCGGTTCCAATATCGCCCCGGATCTCATTGTAGATGCGTCGGTAGCGCCTGAATTTTGATCGGAAGCTCTCGAAAAAGTATTCAATCTTGTCCACGGGGGAGGCCAACGTCACGAAATGGCTGATCTGGGAAAAGTCCAATCTGCCTTCCGTGGGATCGCTGGGGTTGTGGGCCTTGTTTTCGTGCACTGCAGCCAAGAGCGTGTCGTAGGCAATGGATGTGCCTAAGGAATGCGCCACCACGACAACCCGATTGCACCCCTGCTGAGAGACCACGTGGCTGAGAAGCTTGATGCTGCGTTCCAGAACCTCCTGGCGTTTTCGGAACTTCTCGTCTGTTTCGGAGTAAGTTGCCCATCGTTCAACATCGGACATTCGGTTGACCAAAAAATTTCCCAGCAGAGTGGAGAACAGGAGGCCGACGGCAATGGCCAATGCGTTGCCCCACGTGGCTTTTCCCCATGAGCTGAAAAACTCCAGGAGAGCCTCAAAACGATAGTGCTCCAAGACGTCGTGGACCGCGCCAAGTCCCCACAACACCCCTTTTGCGACAAAGTAAGTGGTCAGGAGCAACGCGAGGGCCATTCCGATAAGAGTGAAAAAGCTCACCCACTCTTTTTGCTCGTAACGCTTCTTCCAGATCTTGGCCAGTTTTGTCAGCCGGCTTAAGAGATCAGGATCATATTTGTCACCAAGCTTGCCTTTGCGCGCTTCGTCCTCATCCTGCAGATGGTTCAGGAAGTCGCTGAACTCTCCACCGACCTCAGGATCTTCAGCTCGCAAGCGCGCCTCCTTGGCAATGCGGGCGGCGCCGTCAAACTCTGCATAGCTCTCCAGAAGCTCCTTGAAGTCCTCTTCTGTAATGTCCGATGGCCAGTCATCTTTGCTTTCCCAAAGTTCAATCAGATGCGACCGTCTTAATCTCTGCCGTTCCCTCCAGGGCGTGGTCAGCGTGACATAGGGCCGTTTTACCTGGGAGAAGATCCACCGCAGCACGTCTCGCACGCTGCGGGGCTCGGCCATGACGTCGGCCCAGTACGCTTCATAGAACCTGACTTTGTCGATCGGAATGTCATAGTTCCCGAGTTCTGGCACGCGCCGGCTATCGATGTATGTGACCGGCTCCTCCATCTCCTTCGACAACTCAACGCGCGGATTGATCGACCTCAACACGCCTTGATCTCCCCCCATGGCTTGATCCATGCCAAGGTAAGTGTCCAAGCGCTCGACCAGCCGGGCCGTCTCTTCATATCGGCGCTGATTGCCCATACCGTGGAAATAGACTACTGCCGTGTGGCCGCGTGTGGCTTTTTCTGATTCTGCCATGATTTTTTAAGAGGATATCTTTCTTGTCTTCAGATCGTGATTTCAAACAGCTTAATTTACCGTCGAGTATGGTGCAATAAACTTGCAGTATATTGAATAGATCTGGTGATTTCTGGTTGGATAACTGTTTTAATATTTGAGTTTATTGAGTTTTCGTTTGTACACATCTCTGATTCGGAGGCAACGCCCGAATCAGCCCCGTCCGCTAAACTGCCGATAAGGCTCGCTTAAGCCATTACAAATACCCTCCCGGCGAAGATCGGGAGACACAAGAATGGTGGAAACGCTCTACGACCCCAGCAGCGCACCGCTGGCCAGCGCCAAGGTGACGCGTGCTGAGCTGCTTGGCTCTTTGAGCCATGCGCTGGACTTGACCGAAGGCCAGCCCGTGGGCCATTGCCTGCGCAGCTGCTGGATCGGGTTTCATATTGGCCAGGAACTGGGCCTGGACGATGACGATCTGTCGGACCTCTTCTACACCATCCTCCTCAAAGACCTTGGCTGCAGCAGCAATGCCGCGCGGATCTGTGAGCTCTATCTTACGGACGATTTGAGCTTTAAGCGCGACTTCAAAACCATTGATGGTTCACTCGGTGCGGCGCTGCGCTTTGTGATGGCCAAGACCGGGCTGGAATCCGGCCTGTCGGAACGCATTCAAGCGCTGGTCAACATTTTGAAGAATGGCGGCCAGATCGCCAGCGAGCTGATTGAGACCCGCTGCCAGCGCGGTGCGGAGATCGCCCGCAAGATGCGCTTTTCAAGGCCGGTGCAGGAGGGCATCCGCGCCCTGGACGAGCATTGGGACGGCTCCGGCAAGCCCGACGGACTGCTGGGTGATGAGGTGCCAGTTGCCGCCAACATCGCCCTTCTGGCCCAGGTGCTTGATATCTTCCACACCGAGCAGGGCCGCGACGCCGCCCTCAGCGAGGCGATGGCCCGCTCCGGCACCTGGTTTGCTCCTCACATTGTTGAAGCGGCCATTAGAGCCCAGGAGGTGCCGGCCTTTTGGGACACATTGGGTGCCGATCATCTTGAGCAGGCCGTGTTCAGCCTCGCCCCGGCCATTGAGGCTGATGTGGTGGAGGAAGACTATCTGGACGAAATTGCCGCTGCGTTTTCCGATGTGGTGGACGCCAAGAGCCCGTTCACGGCCGATCACAGCCACCGGGTGATGCTGTATTGCGATATGATTGCCGCTGAGATGGGCTTCACTGATCCTCACCGGCGTTGGCCCATCGGCGAGCCGCACCGGCTTCATCTTCCGCGCATACCCGTCGGCATT